>JACPZN010000286.1 GCA_016195505.1 Nitrospirota bacterium
ACCACAGTCGGAAGCGGACCAGAGGCGCTGAAGGCCTTGGGCGAAGAAGACTATGCGGTAGTCATCACCGACCTGCGTATGAAGGGCATGCAGGGGCTGGAGCTGCTCACAGAGATCAAGCGGTCATACTCGGACATCAATGTCATTCTCATGACCGCTTTCGGGTCGGTTGAAACGGCCGTCGAAGCCATGAAACACGGAGCGAGCGATTACCTCACCAAGCCGGTCAAAAAAGACGAGCTGGTTCGCGTCGTCGAACGGGTCATTCGTGAAGCGGCCCTGCGGCGGGAGGTGAGCCGACTCAGGAAAGAGGTGCATAAGGAGTACAGCTTCCACCAGATCTTGGGGAAGAGCAAAGCGATTCAAGCGGTCTTCGATTTGATTCGTCGGGTGGCCGATAGCCCGACCAATGTGCTGATCACGGGAGAAAGCGGGACGGGCAAAGAGCTGGTCGCCAAGGCTATTCACTACAATAGTGATCGGAAAGAGGCGCCCTTCATTCCAGTCAACTGCGCGGCGATCCCGGAGCAGCTGTTGGAAAGCGAGCTGTTCGGGCATATGCGGGGTGCCTTTACCGATGCCAAGATGGACAAGCGGGGATTGTTTGAAGAGGCGCAGAAGGGCACGTTGTTTCTCGATGAGATCAGTGAGCTCCCGCTTATGCTTCAGGCGAAAATTCTGCGCGCGATACAGGAAAAGGAAATCAGGCGCGTCGGGGCCACGAAGCCGATCTCGGTCGATGTGCGGATCATCGCGGCAACCAACCTCAATCTCACCGAGGAAGTGAAGAACAAGCGTTTCCGCGAGGACTTGTACTACCGGCTCAACGTGATCGAGCTGAAGCTGCCACCATTGCGTGAACGATGCGAGGACATTCCGCTACTGGTGGAGGCCTTTTTGAAAAAGTGCGGCGATGCGCGCAGGAAAGAAATCAAGGGCGTGAGCGAGGCTGCGCTGGCGATGCTGATGGATTATGGCTGGCCCGGCAATGTCCGCGAGCTCGAAAACGTGATCGAACGGGCCGTGACACTCAGCCACGGCGAGAAAATTTCACCGGACGATCTGCCGCCGGCGGTGCAAGGAGCGCGCGGCGACCGTCGCGTGCTGGACGAGGCAGCCGAGAAGAGCTTGCCCTTGCACGAGATCGAGAAGGAACACATCAAGAAGATCCTCGAAAAGACCGGCGGCAACAAATACCAAGCCGCCCACGCCCTTGGCATTGATCGCAAGACCCTGTATCGTAAGCTCGCCGAAATCGAAGGTACACCTCATCCAGAGGAGTGACCGCCTCTTGATAGATCGTCGGCCCGGAATATTCATGGCGGTTCGTCGTGAAATTGCGAAGACGCGTCGTGAGACGGACAAGCGCAGAGGTGAGGGAAGAAGGCGTACTCTTCAGGTACGTCAACTGACCGAGCATTGAGCACGTGCGTCGCAATAGCGTATCCGCAATTGCAATAGAAGCGACCATGAATCATCCGGGCTTAGGCCGGGATCGATCGCATGAAGGCTGCCAGTATTATTGCTATGCGCGTTGCGCCATGGGCGATCCCGGTCCTCATCATCGGTATTTTTGGGATCGATCTGCTGACTCCGCTGGTTTGGGCGGACTGGCTCCTGTACTTCATCCCGCTCGTCTTATCCTGGCAGTCCCATCGAGTATACACACCGTATCGTCTTGCCGGGCTCGTTACGTTGCTCATGGCTCTTGGTGCGTATTTCCACAGTGATATCGATCCGCTGGTTGCGGTGCTTAATCGCGGCTTTGGTATCGTGGCCATGTGGGGATTTACTTGGTTGATGGTCAGACAGAAGGGTGTGACCGATCAATTGGGCAAGATCGAACTTGCGCGGTCCCATGCGGAAACTCATCGTGGAGCAGCGCTCGCCTCCCTTGAATTGGCGGAGGCAAGCGCGAGAGGGGCGATTCAGCGCGAATCGCAAACCGCCAGACAGTTGCTAGCCAGCAGTCTCCGACTGGACGGCATCATCCAGTCTGCGATGGATGCGATCATGACAGTGGATCAGGATCAGAAGGTTGTGTTGTTCAACCAGGCGGCCGAGCAGATGTTCGGCTGTTCGGTAGCGGAAGCGATTGGGCAGCCGCTCGATCGATTTTTGCCCGCGCGATTCCGCGATGCGCACCATCACCATATTCAAGCGTTCGGGCAGTCGGGCGTGACGAGTCGGAAGATGGGGCAACTCGGAACCGTCATGGGAATCCGCGCCAACGGCGAAGAATTTCCGATCGAGGCGGCCATTTCCCATATCACGGTGGAGGGGAAGAAATACTATACCGTCATCCTCCGGGACATTACCGATCGGAAGGGGGTTGAGGAGGAACTGAAACGGCAGCATGACTTCATCGATACGGTATTGGAAACAGCTGGAGGTCTAGTTGCGGTCCTGGATCGTCATGGAGCAATCCAGCGGTTCAATCGGGCCTGTGAACAGACGACCGGGTACAGTTCAGAGGAGGTCACCGGAAAGGCTGTATGGGACTTTCTACTCATTCCTGAAGAGGTTGAATCTGTGAAGAGAGTGTTTAGTCGTCTCGCAGGTGGAGAGTCGCGCAATGAACATGAGAATGATTGGGTCACTAAGGGTGGGCTACGCCGACGCATTGCATGGACCGACACGGTGATCACTGACGGGCAGGGCAACGTGGATTATGTGGTTGCTACGGGGATTGATGTAACGGAACTGAAGCAGGTTC
>JACPZN010000004.1 GCA_016195505.1 Nitrospirota bacterium
ACAGACGGTGGTGCTCCCAGAAGCGATCCGATAATAGAAATAGATACCAAACCGACCAGGAGGTTGCCAAGGCGCATAGATGCATCGTATCGAGCCAGATATATTCAGTCAAGAAACTGGTTTGGGCAGAGCGTGGCCAGGCACTTCCCTCCTCCGAAACCTTGCAATCCAGACAGGCAATGTGCCATCCTGAATTCCTACTTTTGCAAGAGGAGACCATGCAGGAAAAGCGTCGAGTGCTCTACAAGAAAGGGGTCTTCGTGTGTCCCACGTGCCGTCAGTCCTATGTCCAGGAAAAGTGGATCGAAGAGTGGAGGATTCGTTGCCACCGCTGTACCTACCGTGGGACCTTGACAGAAGTATCGGTTGAAGAGCACATGGAAGAAGAGACGATTCGGCGTTAGGTAGATCCAGTCCGTCCCAGCGAGTCATTGCTTCCAGAAAGTACGATGTGGGTGATTACGCAAGTCGTGAAGCCCGATCGACCGGGCACCCACATTGACCTCACCATGATCCACGGAATATTCGTCCGTATTGCCGTATTTGCCTTCGCGATCATCTGGAGCGGCATTGCTGCCTGGTCCTGGGCGGAGGAGGCTCCGCCATCGGTCAAGGTCCTGGTGACCTATCATTCCCTGTCAGGAAATACGGAGCGAATGGCGGAAGCGGTGGTTGATGGGGTCAAGTCGATTCCGGGGACGGAAGCGGTACTCAAACGCGTCGGGCAGGTTACCGCAGAGGATCTGTTCTCCTCCGATGCAGTGGTCGTTGGGTCGCCGGTCTATTGGTCCAACATGTCGGGAGAGGTCAAGACGTTTTTCGATAACTGGCAATTCAAGTTCGGCGTCTTTCCGGAGTTCAAGATGAAGAATAAAGTCGGTGCGGCTTTCGCCACCGGAGGACAGATCTCCAGCGGCAAGGAGATCACGATGCTGACCATTCTCGCGGCCATGCTGGGTAATCAGATGATCGTGGTCAGTGGAGGCGGCGCGTTTGGCGCGTCGGCCACAACGGAAGGCGATAGTCCGGGAATCGACAACAAGGAACTGGCCGATGCCAAAGCCTTAGGCCGGCGCGTAGCCGATGTTGTGAAGCTCCTCAAATCGGCGACCTCTCCGCAAGCACCCCACCTCCTCCCGTAGCCCCAGGCACATCGACTAAGAGTTTGTGCTGATGACAGCTCAAAGGGATTCTCCGCGTGATGCCTCAACGGTGTTCGAAGAATTGTGAAGAATGAAAGACTGATTGGGAGGCTACGGTCTGCGGTGCTAGGAAGTGGTAGGACAGGATGTCGAGGCTCCCTGAATAGCAATCTCGACAAACTCGTGAATGTTTTTGGCACAGCGACCGCAGCAGCCGCCCTGTTTGAGTCCAAATTTCGACTTGAGCTGGCAGGGCATCACGAGGCCCGCCCGTCCGGCCTCACGGACATCCGACTCAGTGATCCCTTTGCACAGGCAAACGTACATGTTTGTATTCCATCAACGATTATGAGAAGCATTCTCATTATTTCACGATGTTGGGTTTCTGTCAAGCCCCTTCCAGGAGGCCAAGGAACAGGCTTTTGATTGTCTGTCGAATGGAAGCCAGGTCATCAGAGGGTCGATTCCAGCTGGCCGACCATCTCCCGGATGGTATCAAACCCCGACTGCCAGAAGGTCTCAGACGTCATATCCACGCCTACTTTACCGAGAATGTCTCGAGGAGCCTCAGAGCCACCCGTCGCGAGGAGATCCAGATACTTCGGCACGAACGCGGCTTTTCCCTGTGCCCTGTACATCCTACTCATCAGGCACCTTTACAGCCTTCCCGAATTGCTGCCTCAGCTCGGTTAAATAGGCTTTCGCGAGTTGGTCCCCGGTTGCACCTCCCGCGATCATTTGATGCGCCAATTTCTCAAAGCGAACGAAATAGGCCTGCCGCAACACCGTTGCGTAGATGTCGTCCAGCTGACTCAAGAGCAAGCCTTGTTGAACAGCCTTGTTTCGTTCCTGGGACATCAAGGCATCGGAGAGGATGCGCTCGCCAAACACCGAAGCTGTTTCTGCCAAGGGGAGGGTGGAATGGAAGGTAAAGACGGAATGGTCCTTCGCCATCATCCCATGGACGGCATGGCCGAGTTCGTGTGCCATTGTGGCGATGTCGCGGGCTTCCCCGGTGTAGTTCAACGTGACGTAGGGTGTGAGACCGGGAACGACGCTGTAGCAGTAGGCTCCTCC
>JACPZN010000276.1 GCA_016195505.1 Nitrospirota bacterium
ACCTCCAGTCGCTGAACATCGGACGCCAACAGGACACGAATCGATTGGGCCGAAAGGGCCGGAGGCGCCATCGCACACCCCAACCCCATCGCCAGTCCAACCATCCCTCCCCAGAACTGTTGCGTCATCATCGGTGGAAAAACCATCGTACAATGTAGAATAGCAGACTCAGGACGATACTGAGGAGAAGGCTAGTGGCAATTGGAAAATAAAAGCTAACGTTGTCACGATTCAAGGACAGATCGCCGGGGAGCTTTCCCAGCCAACCGAAGACACTCCCTAGCCCAGGAATACGATCTACAGCAATCAATAGTGCTCCGAGCACGACGATCCCCATGCCGATTCCAATCAAAACCTTGCCGAGAGCGGTCCATTCCGGCATCAGCCCTTCACCAGACATCCGGCAATCTGAATCGCATTGAGCGCGGCGCCCTTGCGAAGATTGTCGGCGACGACCCAGAGATTCAACCCATTGGCAATTGATTCATCTTCGCGTACACGTCCGACATAGACCTCGTCCTTGCCAGCCACATCCAGCGGCATCGGGTAGACCTTATGGGCAGGATCATCAAAGACCCGCACACCTGGGGCCTCGGACAGGATTGCCCGCGCTTCGTTGGCCGTCAGCTTCTGCTCCGTCTCTATGTTCACCGCCTCAGAGTGGCCGACATACACAGGGACTCGCACGGTGGTTGCGGTCACCTGAATGGACCGATCTCCCATGATCTTGCGGGTCTCGTTGAGCATCTTCATTTCTTCCTTCGTGTAGCCGCTGGGAAGAAAATCGTCGATCTGCGGGAGACAATTGAAGGCGATCTGGTACGGGTAGACCTTCGGCGTTGCTTCTTTGAAGCTGAGCAGATCTTGAGTCTCCGTCATCAATTCGTCCATCGCTTCTTTGCCGGTTCCCGAGACCGACTGAAACGTGGTCACGACGATCCGCCGAATCCTCGCCCGGTCATGTAATGGCTTCAGCGCGACGACCATTTGGATAGTCGAGCAGTTGGGATTGGCGATGATCCCCTTATGATTCGCGATGTCGTGTTCGTTTACCTCCGGAACCACGAGCGGCACATCTGATTCCATCCGCCAGGCCGCGCTGTTGTCGATCACGACAGCTCCTGCTTTGGCCGCGATTGGTGCAAATTCTCGACTGATGTCCGCCCCGGCTGAAAACAACGCGATATCCACCCCTGAAAACGAATCCTTCGACAGCACTTGGACAGGAATTGCTTCCCCACGAAAGGTGACGGTCCCACCGGCAGAGCGAGACGAAGCTAAGGGAATGAGTGTCCCCACCGGAAATGTGCGCTCTTCGAGCACATCGATCATCTCAGTCCCCACAGCCCCCGTCGCACCAACTACCGCCACGGTGTAGGCGGGTTTTTTCTTCATGCGCATAGTTCCTACTCCAACGACAATCGACGAATCCGATGATTAAACGTATCCGCCACCAACAACGTACCGTCCTGATCGAGGACAATCCCGAATGGATAACTCAGACCGGCTTCCAGAGCCGTTCCTCCATCCCCCGCACAGGACGCAATCCCAGCCCCTGCAACCCGCAGAATCACCTTTGTGTCACGATCCCAACGCCGAACCAAATGACTGTCGGAATCGGTGACGAATAGATTACCACATGAATCAACTGCAATCCCTGATGGCCGAGAGAGGCTGGCGGAAGGCGGCTCATTTGACGATTGGTACCGATACTCCCCACCGTCTCCAGCCACCGTCGAAATCAAGCCGGTCAAGAGATCAACGGCTCTGATCCGATTATTGAATGTGTCCGCAATATAGAGCACTCCGTCTCGTACCACGAGTCCGCTTGGACCGGCTAAGCTGGCTCTGGTAGCGGCAATTCCATCCCCATCATAGGTGGCCGATCCAGTCCCGGCATAGGTCGAGATGAGTCCGGTATTCAAGTCGACCACCCGCACGCGATTGTTCGTCTGGTCGGCGATGAAAAGATGTCCTTGCTTGTCGAGCGCAAGCGCGGCCGGTTCATTGAGCGCCGCTTGGTCCGCCGGACCTCCATCGCCGGAGAACCTTGCCTGTCCGGTTCCAGCCAGCGTCGCAATCACCCCTGTGACTGCATCCACACGGCGGACTCGATGATTCATCGTGTCGGCAATAAAGATGGTGCCCTGCCGATCCACGGCAACTGCCGTGGGAAAATTCAGGCAGGCTCGAGTTGCCGGCCCTCCGTCCCCACCGAACCGCTTTGGCACCGCGGCACCATTAATGAGATATCGGACGGTCCCGCTCACATCCGCCTGCTGAGTATACTTTTGCACGGCTGCTTGGCTCACATCGGCAAAGGGATCCTCTTCCTTTGGCTGTCGTGCTGCTCTATCCTGTCCCACATCAGGCCCCATGCGTTCATCATCGGGCATGCCCGCAACCGTCGAAATGATACCTGTGGCTCGATCGATCCTCCGAATGGCGTGATTTTCCGAGTCGGCAACGTGCACGTCGCCATGAGAATCGACGGCCAGTCCTTTGGGTTCATTCAGACGGGCCAGACCAGAAGGGCCGCCATCCCCTGAAAATCCAGGCTCGCCTCTGCCGGCAAGCGTTTCAATTGTCCAGGAACGAAGAGTCGTTGCCATATCGATACGCCAAGCAGCTAGCCCAGGTTTCGAAGGATCGCATCTCCCATCTCTATGGTTCCAACGATTCGAGTGCCGGGGCTTTGAATATCTTTCGTCCGATACCCGAGATCGAGCGTTTTGACGATAGCCTGTTCGATCGCTTCCGCCTCTTTGGCGAGTTGAAACGCATAGGACAGCATCATGGCGGCCGAGGCAATCGTCGCAATGGGATTGGCGATATTCTTTCCGGCGATATCAGGCGCACTGCCGTGGATCGGTTCGAATAGGCCGACTTTAGCCCCGATGCTCGCGGACGGCAGCATCCCGATCGAACCGGTCAGCATCGCAGCCTCGTCACTGAGAATATCTCCGAACATATTATTGCAGAGCAGTACGTCGAACTGCCGGGGATTTCGCACCAATTGCATCGCGGCATTATCGACATAAATATGTCCCAATTCGACATCCTGGTAAGACTTATGGACGTCTATCACGACCTTCCGCCAGAGTTCAGACGACTCCAACACGTTTGCCTTATCCACCGACGTGACCTTCTTGCGCCTCTTCCGTGCAGCTTCGAAGGCCACCTTTGCGATGCGCCGGACTTCTTCTGTCGTGTAGACCTCGGTGTTGACACCCCGTTCTTCACCGGTCGGCAATGTTTCAATACCCTTGGGCTTGCCGAAATAGATGCCACCAGTGAGTTCTCGGATCACGAGGATGTCGATCCCTTCTATCACCTCGCGCTTCAACGTGGAGGCATCGACAAGATTGGCATAGACCTTTGCCGGACGGAGATTCGCATAGAGGCCCAAGGCTTCTCGGATCCCGAGAAGTGCCCGCTCAGGCCTGAGACTGTACTCCAAACCCTCCCACTTGGGACCGCCCACTGCACCCAACAAAACTGCATCGCTCTGCTTCGCAAGCGTCAACGTGCTTTGAGGGAGCGGAACTCCCGCTTTGTCGATCGCTTGTCCTCCGATGTCGGCTGAGACAAACTCAAACGAATGGTGATACTTCTGTCCGATCGCCTTCAGTGCCTTCACGGCTTCGGGAACGATTTCACGTCCCACTCCATCTCCGGCTAGCACCGCAATCTTCGCGTTCACGCCCTCTCACTCCCTCCTTGATATTTTATTCGAGTATCCGTTCGTCTTCGATTTTCCAAGCCGGATCGACGAGACAAAGAAATTCGATCTCCCCCGTTCCGATGTTCTCCAGCGACTGTTGTCCTCCGGGCGGGACATATAACGTCGTTCCGGCTTCGATTGGCATAACCCGGTCATCGATCGTGAACCGCCCCCGCCCTGAAATGAAATAATAGACCTCGGACGAGGCCAAGACATGCCGCTTTGACCGTTGGCCTGGACCTAACGTACCGTGGGCGAGACTATAACCCAGTTTCAGCTGATGCTTGGCTGGGTGGAAGATCTCCCGAAGACGCGTGTGGTCGCCAGCCAGAAATTCAGGGCGATCCGTCAGCGTTACCCTCAACACGAACAAGCCCCTCAATACGACAGCCAACTAGGGAAGTAGGAACTGTACCGTGGGGGTCAATGTCAAATCAAGTTCACCTTCTGCTCACCCTGGGCCTGTTTCGTCGCCAAATACGCCAGCTTGTTCAATGCGCTCAGATAGGCACGAGCCGAGGCCGCGATGATATCAGTATCAGCGCCATGGCCGGACACGGTCCGTCCGTCTTCTTGGACTCGGACGGAGACTTCGCCCTGCGCGTCGGTGCCGCCGGTAATCGCTTTAACCACGTACATGAGCAGTTTGCTCTTCGTCTGGGTAATCGACGCGATTGTGCGATAGACAGCATCCACTGGTCCAT
The DNA here is from genome assembly GCA_016195505.1 of Nitrospirota bacterium. Classification (GTDB taxonomy): domain Bacteria; phylum Nitrospirota; class Nitrospiria; order Nitrospirales; family Nitrospiraceae; genus Nitrospira_D. Next base: position 4,429 of record JACPZN010000276.1, read on the forward strand.
CGCCAGTGCCGGTCTGCGTGATAGATTTCCCGTCGACTTCCAATTCGATCGTGGCGGTCGGCACCTGATCGGTTCCGCTCTTCACCTGGAAGGACTTCAGCACGATCCGTTCCGCCATCTTGGCCAATTCTTCCGATACGATCACTTCAATATCTTCTTCGTAGATCTCCTTCTTATAATCGGCTAACTTCTTGAATCGCTCAAACGCATGGTTAATCTCTTCTTCGCTCAGCTTGTAACCTAGCTCTTCTAGTCGCTGCCGAAACGCGTGGCGACCGGAGAGCTTGCCCATCACCATCTTGCTCTCAACTAAGCCGATCGATTCCGGACGCATAATTTCATAAGTCGTCTTGTCCTTGAGCAGACCATCCTGATGAATCCCCGACGTATGCGCAAAAGCGTTCGCCCCGACGATGGCCTTGTTGGGTTGCACGACCATGCCCGTGACCTTGCTGACCAGACGGCTTGTCTTTGCGATCTCTTCGGTTCGGATCTGTGTATCAGCCTGATAGAAATCCTTTCTGGTTCGGAGTCCCATAACGATTTCTTCCAGTGATGTGTTCCCCGCGCGCTCACCGATCCCGTTGATCGTGCACTCCACTTGTCCTGCCCCATTGATAATGGCCGCCAAGCTGTTCCCCACCGCGACGCCTAAATCGTTGTGGCAATGGACCGAGATCACCGCCTGCTTCGAGTTAGGCACCTTGTCACAAATCCCCTTGATCAAGGCGCCGAACTCTTGCGGTACCGCATAGCCCACCGTGTCAGGAATATTCACGGTGCCCGCCCCCGCCGCGATGACGGCTTCGATGACCTCATACAGATAAGCCGGATCGGAGCGGCTTGCATCCATCGGCGAGAACTCTACGTCGTTGACGTAACTCCGGGCGCGCTGGACCATTTCAACGGCACGTTTCTTGGCCTCTTCTCGCGTCATACGGAACTGATGCTTCAAGTGGATGTCGGATGTCGAAAGGAACGTATGGATGCGAACCTTCGGCGCCCCTTTCAACGCTTCCCAGGCTCGATCGATATCTTCGGGACGGGCCCGTGCAAGGCTGCAAATGGTCGGCCCTTCAACTTCCTGAGCCACCCGTCGCACGGCTTCGAAATCCCCAGGGGAACTGTACGCAAACCCTGCCTCGATGATATCGACCCCGAGCCGGCCCAGCTGCTTGGCCACCATTAACTTTTCTTCCACATTCATGCTGGCCCCAGGCGACTGCTCGCCATCCCGCAAGGTCGTATCGAAAATTCTAATCATGCGTATCATGACTCACCTCCCAAACAAGTAGGCTGCTCAAAAAGTCCGACATTCTCAACTACCCGCCCTTGATGCGCCGAGACGCGCCTGTTCCCGGGCTAGGCTGCAGGAAGAGAGAACCCCGAGGCGTACGCCTTTGATACGTTGAGGGGTTGGATCGACCGAGAACGACGCAGGAAGACTTTTTCAGCAGTTTGAAACACAAAAGCCTTCATCCCCCCTCTCGGAGTCAGGGACGAAGGCTCGACGAGCTCCGTGGTACCACCCTGTTTCGGCTCTGAACAACGACTCGCTGTCCAGTACCCTTCATTCGGCCCATTACGGGGGCAAGACGGAATCCCCTACTCCTGTTCAAGGACTCGGCTCAGAGGCGAGTTCTGCGACGCACAGGCTGGTTTACACCATCCACCAGCTCTCTCAAGTCTGTACCGTTCGCGTACTACTCCTCGTCACAGCCATTCGTCGACCGCGTGATCTCGTTTTGCTTTCCAGCTCCAGCGCCCAACTACGACTTCGGTTCAAGCGATGGTACTTCCGCTTTCCCAGCGCTTTTTTTCCCCACCGCTCGTGCGACGAGCCAAAACATTCGCTCAACTGGACCCATCAATGCATAGCCAGCGAAGATGACAAATAACATAACCTGGGGCCAGGCCGCCACCATCATCAACGTGAGGATTCCCCACACGAGATAGGTGATCTGTCGGTGGCCCTTAAACTTCAATTCTTTAAAGCTGCGATACTTGATCGTACTGACCATCAGGAAAGAAAGCGTGAGGGTAATGATCAAGACGAAAATCGGCTTCACCTCCGCCCCCATCCGAACGATGTGATGATCGAATACGACCGTAGAGGCAATGACTCCCGCGGCGGCTGGAATGGCAAGACCGGTAAAGTACTTACCGTCAGATAAGGCCACGGTTGAGTTGAACCGAGCCAGCCGCACCGCACCCATAGCCACATAAGCGAACATGACGGCCACCCCGAACGTGCCCTGCCCGCTCAACGCCCAGGAATAGATCAGGAGCCCTGGAGCGACACCGAAGGAGACGACATCGGACAGTGAGTCATACTCGAGACCGAATTGACTCGTGCTGTTGGTCAGTCTGGCTGACTTGCCGTCAAGGACATCAAAAATCAACGCGACGAGAATCGCAATGGCCGCCGCCATATAATTGGCATTGAAGACGGAGAGAATCGCATACACTCCACAGAATAAATTACCGGTCGTGAAGAGATTCGGGATTAGATGCATGGCGGCTTTGCGTCGCTTCCCGTCTTTTCCAAAAGAGCTTTTGAAACCGGTGGATTTCATCGCAATTCTCCTACAATGGTTTCTCCGCCCTTTACACAAGAATAACCCCGGTTGATACTGCACATCTTCCACGACTCCATCGCAGGGCATCCGATTGATGTGTACATCGAACACATTCAAAAAAATCGTGAGCCTAATGCTGCGCTCCTTCAAAAATCGAGGCTCAAATTCTTCTTCGATCGCAATGACCTTCCCGTCACCGGGAGCTACTACGAGATGTGGACCCTGTGGCACAACTCTGGCCGGATTGCGAAAGAACCACGCGACAAAAAGTGTCAGGAGCGCAGCCCCAAGCGCTACGATCGGCCAGCCCAACCATCCCGCCAACAGTGTAACGCCGGCGGGAGCGGCAATGAAGGGAATTCCTTCTTTGGCAAATGGGACGCCGACAGCACGATCTGCCATTTCTCCCTACGGCCTCGATGGGATGCGCTTCGCCTTTGGCAAGCAGCGCATTGTAGACGGGTCGATTGGCTTGATTCTCCAAAACCCACTCCTTGGCAAACTGGCCGGTCTGAATTTCGCCAAGGATCTTCTTCATCTCCTGCTTCGTCTGTTCGGTCACAATTCTGGGACCGCGTGTGATATCTCCATACTTGGCCGTCGTGCTGATCGAATAACGCATATTGGCAATGCCGCCTTGATAGATCAGGTCGACGATGAGCTTCACTTCGTGCAAACACTCGAAGTAGGCCATCTCTGGAGAATACCCAGCCTCGACCAACGTCTCATATCCTGCCTGGATCAACGAAGTGAGCCCCCCACATAATACCACCTGCTCACCGAACAGATCGGTTTCGGTTTCTTCCCGAAAACTCGTTTCGATGACTCCAGCCCGTCCACCGCCGATGGCGCTGGCATAAGCCAATCCCACTTGCCTGGTGGTGCCGCTGGGATCCTGATGGATGGCGAGCAAGCAAGGCACGCCGCTGCCCTTCGTATACTCAGAGCGGACGAGATGACCCGGCCCCTTCGGAGCCACCATGAAGACGTTCACAGAAGCCGGCGGCACAATCTGTCCAAAATGAATATTGAATCCATGGCCGAACGCCAAATATGACCCGGGCTTGAGATTCGGTGCCACTTCTTGCCGGTAGATGGCGGCTTGGGCCTCATCCGGCGCAAGAATCATCACCACATCGGACGCCTCGACGGCATCGGGCACCGGCATAACTTTCAGGCCGCTTTGCTCAGCTTTTTTCCAGGACGCTCCTTCGCGTAGACCGATCACCACACCCACACCACTCTCCTTCATATTCAGCGCATGCGCATGGCCCTGGCTTCCGTAGCCAATGACGGCCACCTTCTTATTACGAATCTGCTGAATGTCTGCGTCTCTATCGTAGTAGATCTTCATGCTGTACTCCTTCGACAACGGTATCGTTTCACAATGGCCGACGTGCGTACCCTGGGGATCCTATTCGCGGGCGACCTTCTTGGCTTGCACGGTCGCCGGACGAATCGGTTCCCGAGCCACGGCGACTCGACCGGTGCGAACCAAGTCCTTGATCCCTAGGGGCTGCAACAAGTTGATGATCGCTTCAATCTTTTTGGGATCTCCGGAAACTTCGATCGTGTAGGTGCTCGGCGTGGAGTCGATGACATTCGCTCGAAAAATATCCACGATCCTGAGGGCCTCCGCCCGATCCTCGTCCTTGGTATGAACCTTAATGATCGCAGTTTCCCGTGAGACAAACTCCGTCTCGTTCAGGTCCACGACTTTGATCACGTCGATCAGCTTATTCAGCTGCTTCACGATCTGCTCGATGATGCGCTCGTCTCCGGACGTGACGATTGTCATCTGCGACATCGACGGATCGGGCGTGGGCGCGACCGAGAGGCTTTCGATGTTAAAGCCACGCCCGCTGAAGAGCCCGGCGATGCGGGACAGGACCCCGAACTTATTCTCAACCGTGACCGAAATAATGTGTTCCATTTTTTCAGTGCTGAGCACTTCCCTTATGCCGTCAACACCGTGTCTTTATCTTCCGGCGTCACTTTCGCCGCACCGGACTGTTTCTTCTTCAACTCTGGCGGGTCTTCAAGAATCATCTCATGGTTGCAGCCGCCGGCTGGAATCATCGGATAGCAGTTCTCGTAGGGATAGGTCGGGACGTCCACGATGACCGGCTTATCCGTGGCCATGGCCTCTTTCAGCACACCGTCGAGCTCGCCGACTTTGTTCGCGCGCAGCCCGACCGCGCCGTAGGCTTCCGCCAATTTCACAAAATCCGGCGTCGTATCCAAATAACTCGACGCATAGCGTCCTTCGTAGAAGAGATCCTGCCACTGACGGACCATGCCGTGGAATCGGTTGTTCAGGATGATGATCTTCACCGGCAACTTGCTCACCACCGCTGTCGCCATCTCCTGCATGTTCATCTGAATGCTGCCGTCGCCGGCAATGCAGAGGACGAGGCGATCACGAAACGCCGCCTGCGCCCCCATGGCGGCAGGAAATCCGAATCCCATGGTGCCGAGGCCGCCGGAGGTCAACCACCGATTCGGCTTCGCCAGCTTGAAATATTGTGCCGCCCACATCTGATGCTGCCCGACGTCGGTTGAAACGATGGGGTCGCGATCCTTCGTGAGTTCATACAGTCGCTTTACTACCTGCTGCGGCTTGATTGGCCCATCCTTTTCCTGGTGATAGGTCAGCGGGTGCGCCTCCTGCCATTCGTGAATCTGATCCCACCACGGCTTCCGGAGTTCCTTCTGCTCCCCGTTCACCGTCGCGCGCAGGATCTGATTTAACTCGCGAAGCACGGTCTTGCAGTCGCCGACGATCGGAATATCGACGTTGATGTTCTTGCGGATCGAGGTCGGATCAATGTCGATGTGAATGATCTTGGCATAGGGGCAGAATTCCGACACCTTGCCGGTCACCCGATCGTCGAAGCGCGCGCCGACTGCGATCACGAGATCGGAGTAATGCACCGCCATGTTGGCTTGATAGGTGCCGTGCATCCCCATCATCCCCATGGATAAGGGATGCTCGCCCGGAAAGGCCCCAAGGCCCATGAGCGTCATGTCCACAGGGATCTGCGTCATCTCAGCCAACTCGAGCAGTTCCTGCGAAGCGCCGGAGAAGACGACACCGCCGCCGACATAGAGAATCGGCTTCTTGGCCTTCATGATGGCTTCAGCTGCCTGTTTGATCTGCCATTTGTTCCCGTCGTACACCGGGTTGTAGCCGCGGATGGAGACGGAATTCGGATAGGTGAAGTCCGCTTTCGCCATCGACACATCTTTGGGAATGTCGACCAGCACCGGCCCAGGACGCCCCGTCGTTGCAATGTAGAAAGCTTCTTTGATCGTCGCAGCCAAATCGTTCACATCTTTGACCAGAAAGTTGTACTTTGTGCAGGGCCGACTCAAGCCGACATTGTCGGCTTCTTGAAACGCATCGTTCCCGATTAAGCTGGTCGGCACTTGCCCGCTGAAACAGACCAGCGGCACGGAGTCCATGTACGCATCGGCCAAAGCCGTAATTACGTTAGTCATGCCGGGTCCCGAGGTCACCAAGCAGACGCCCGCCTTCCCGGTGGCCTTGGCATAGCCTTCGGCCATATGGCCTGCACCCTGCTCATGGCGCGTCAAAATAATTTCGAGGTCCTTCTGTTGGTGGAGCATATCGAAAATCTTCAAGACGACCCCCCCAGGAAGCGCAAAGACGGTCTTTACCCCTTCCCGCTTGAGGGATTCGATGAAGATCTCAGCGCCGGTGAGTTTCATGACAGACCCTCCATCCAACACGAGATAGGGCACGACACCAGGAACCAGCTAACCCTTTGACACCAGTAATACCAGAAATGGCTCGCCTTACCCTTACAGAAACAACACAACCCCTTGATCATTCAGAAATTTTCTTAAAAATCAAGGGGAAAGATGTGAGATCCTACCATCCTGACTCGGAAGCGTCAATAGATGCGGTTAGAGAGAGTGGTTTAAGAACAAGCCGACAAGAACCAGACCCTGGACCTTTTCGAAAACCGTCCATGCAGTAGGATCAATCGCCAAAAGAGCGCGGGTGCGAAGACCTGTAAGCCGGATTCTGTCCCGCGAAGAAGTTGCCCTCTTCGCATGGATGATCATTTCTCTGGGATTCAAGTTACCTCGAACCTCAAGCGACCTACCCGAAGACCTCGACCGGGCCAGTCGGTTTGCAAGACTCGCGAGGAGCCCTGCAAGCGTCTTCCTATTTGGCCTTGCACCAGGCGACGCTTACCCTGCCGGTGATGTCACCATCGCCGCGGTGGGCTCTTACCCCACCGTTTCACCCTTACCTGAGCCGCAGCGACCAGATGGGATCCTGTCGCCTTGGCCATCGGCGGTCTGATTTCTGTGGTGCTGGTGTCGGATTACTCCGCCTGGGAGTTACCCAGCGCCCTGCCCATGGAGTCCGGACTTTCCTCCCGATGCCGGAAGCATCGAGCGATCACCCAGTCTTCACACCCACGCAGAATCAGTATAAAGAATAATGGTAGGTTGTGGCAAGAAGATGGACGAGAAGAACCGCCTACTCCCTAATAATCCCCAGCAGCTGATAGGATTTCAACTCCGCCCTCCCACTGCGGCGCCGCGGCCCCCCGCTGACGGCGTTGGACAAAGCGCGTGAGCCGCGTCTGGTCATCCTCTGAAGCACGAATAAACTCCACACCGACTCGATTACCTTCGACCCAGCGTACAACAGCCAGTGGTACGCTGATCGCGGGCCGTTGATCCGGAAGGAATAATTTCAGCTGGACGTAGTCACCCGGCTTCGCGGATTCAAGACTTTCCATGAGACAGCCAGGCAACGAGACGTCGATGACCCGCCCTTCACCAATAACGGCCTCACCTGCAAACACCACCGAACCCTCGATGGGAATCCGTGCGCTATATCGACTCTCCATGGACGCCCCCCTGTTCGAAGCTCCCAGCGATACAGTGGCACAGGACTACGAAGGTACCAATCCTGCGAAAGGAGAGGACACCCTACTCGGATGGGGGGAGGGGAAGGTGGTAAGCCCTATCAGCAGGGCCCTCGCCGAACACCGATGAGACCCCTCGGTAGTGCCTTTAAACCTGCTCCCGAGATGACTAATCGACGATCTACTGGCCACCCACTGTCGGCAAGGCAGAGGCGGGAACCGCATTTTTTTTCTGATAGATATCCATGGCCTCAGGCATCCATTTCTTCAACTGTTGGATCCTGGTCTCATGGCCTGGGTGGGTCGACAAGAACTCTGCCGGGCCACCGCCACCGGACAATCGCTCCATTCGTTCCCAGAGATGAACAGACTCCTGTGGATCGTACCCCGCATCAGCGGCGAGAAGAATACCGATGTAGTCAGCTTCTGATTCGTGTGCTCGACTAAAAGGCAACAGCACCCCAACTTGGGCACCGGCCCCTAGCGCCGCCATGGCCGCCTGCCCGAGAAGCGGGTTTCCTCCACTGGCCCCAACCGCCACGCCTGCAACCTGCAACGCCGCATTCGTCAGTTGCCCCTGACTCATGCGCTCCGCGCCGTGGCGCGCCAAGGCATGAACAACTTCGTGCCCCATAACCGCTGCTAAACCAGCCTCTGTCTTGGCAACGGGGAAAATTCCGGTGTACACAGCGATCTTTCCGCCCGGCAGGGCAAAGGCATTCATCGTTTTGTCGTCCTTGATGACCGTCACCTCCCACTGAAACTGCT
>JACPZN010000301.1 GCA_016195505.1 Nitrospirota bacterium
ATGTGGGTCTTGCCGGTGAAGACCTTGCGGCCATACTTGGGCGTATTGACGATCAAGGCCGTATCCCCATGGTTCCAATAGCCAACCTCTTCGCCGTAGTAGTACGACTTGGTCTTGATTTCCTTCCCATGCGCGTTCGGATCCAAGGTGATATTGAAGGGATCCTCACCCGTATGCACAGCCAGACCGGCGCCGGACCAAGGCGTCGCCGTCCAGGTACCGGCTTTGTAGTTCCCGGCCCAGGTATGTTGCCCCGTGCCGAACTTGCCGACGTTGCCGGTGATGATGAGGACCATCGCGGCACCACGGGCGTTAATCGTTTGATGGAAGTAGTGACAGGTGCCTTCACCGTTATGGATCGCGGCTGGTTTGATGGTGCCCGAATCGCGCGCCCAGCGCACGATCAAATCTTTGGGCGTACGGCAGATCTGATGGACCGTGTCCAGGTCGTAATCCTGGAAATGAACGAGATACATCTGCCACACCGGCATCGCGTCGATTCCACGACCATTGAGCAGCTTCACCCGGTACGTTCCGTTGAGGGCTGCATCAATACCACTGTTCATATAGTGCCAGCCCACCTGCTCACGATGCAGAGGGACCGCCTGCTTCTTATTCAAATCCCAGACCATCATCCCGCCAAGCCGCTCAATCTGCTCCGGCTTCAACGATTGGATCCGGCCCGAGTAGCTCTTGGAGAAATCCGGGAACTTGTAGTCCGCCACCACGTCACGTGGATCAAGATATTGCAAGGTATCCGTTCGGACGAGGATCGGGGCGTCCGTGAAGGACTTCAAGAAGTCGATGTCGTGCATGTTCTCATCGACGATGATCTTCATGGCACCAAGGAACAACGAACCGTCTGATTCCGGACGCAACGGCATCCAATAGTCAGCTCGATAGGCGGTTGGATTGTATTCGGGCGTGATGACGACCACGCGGGCGCCGCGCTCGATACATTCCAACTTCCAGTGGGCTTCGGGCATCTTGTTCTCGACGAAGTTCTTGCCCCAGCTGGTGTTCAGCTTCGAGAAGCGCATGTCGGAGAGGTCGATATCGGACCCTTGAGCACCCGACCACCAGGGGTGGGCGGGATTCTGGTCTCCATGCCAGGTGTAATTCGACCAATAGCGGCCACCCTGCGCCTGATCCGGGCTGACCTTCCGTATCCAGGTATCCAGCAACGCATTGATGCCACCGTTCATTCTGGTGTTGCCCATCTTGCCGATGATGCCCAGCACCGGCATCCCTGCGCGGTGCTTGAAACACCTGGTACCAGCGCCCTTCATCATCTCGATCATTTCCGGTGCGTACCCCTGCTCGCGTAGGCGACGGGCTCCGGATTCTCCGCTGTAGCGCGTCGCAATGACAATCATGGCCTTCGCAGCATAGGTGAAGGCTGTATCCCAGGAGACGCGGAGCATGTCGTCCAGGAACCGGCTGTCAAACTTATACTTGCGCTTGGTCTCAGGCGTCAGCTCCGGGGAGCCATCGTCCATCCATTGTTTCCAGCCCTTCCGCATCAAGGGACCCTTCAGGCGATAAGGACCGTAGACGCGTCGGTGGAAGGTATACCCCTTCAAGCACATGCGCGGGTTGTGCGCGAACGTCCCGCGGTTGCCGTAGAGGTCTTCATAGGTTTGGTGGTCGTAGTTTTGCTCGACCCGCATGACAACACCGTTGCGGACAAAGGCTCTGACCCGGCAGGCATGCGTGTCGTTTGGCGAACAACACCAGGTAAAGGATGAGTCGTACCGGTATTGGTCGTGATAGACGCGCTCCCACGACCGATCTGGATAGTCTCCCAACGGGTTCCCGACTTCGATGACCGGCTGGAGCGCGGTCAACGCCAGGACCTTGTCTGCTACCGCTACTGCGGCGACAGTGCCCGCGGAGACCTTCAAAAACTGTCTGCGTGACAAAAACATTGTAGACACCTCCTCAAGTTGAGAGCTTCAATAAGCCCCACGCGACTTCGGCCGACACCTAATCAAGAATCTCAAATCTCACTTCCATTCCCATCATTGCAAACGTCCTTCATAGACAAATACATTGGTCTTGTTCAGCAATAATTGAACCATTAGCTATCATGAATTCTTTTTACGTTATATTTTTTTAAAATCACTGAAATAATTGATGAAAATACTATCAATCTTGCCCATCGTCGCTTCAAGATTATAGATAGCTTGAGTATTTTGTGTAACATCTATGTTTTTGAGGAGAACTAAACTCTTGA
>JACPZN010000005.1 GCA_016195505.1 Nitrospirota bacterium
AGCAGGTTCAATTGTTCACCGTTGACGGCCACGAATGGCCGCATGAGCCATATATGCAGGGCGCGGATCAAGTCAGCACCATGGAGTTCGGCGGGTCTGAGATCATCAACATCTATCTCACAGGCGGCGCAGGAGGTCCGAACAAGATCGTTGGCGACTATCTGTGGAAGAACCAACGTCCGGCGTTTGCCAACGCAGGGCAATGGGGCCTCTTCAAGGTAATGCCGATGGACGATCAGCGGATTCTTCCGTTGACGCCCCAGGTTCCGCCGACCAAGACGGCGGAGAGTGAAAATGCCGGAGGGGCCGTTTCGCGAACGTCGACGGTTGGACGGTAAGAACGACGATGGCGGCGGATCGTTGAAGATGCGAAGACACCGCCGGAATGAGTGCGAGGCCGGTTCAAATCACCCTGACCATGGGGGAGCATTTATGCTCCCCCGTACATTGTGCCTCTAACGATGGTGAACATGACTGTGCATGCCTCGCGCATCGTGGCGTCTATCTGTCACTCGATCGCTTTAAGCGTTTTCGTGAGCGGTTCGTTCGCAGCCTGGGCTTACGAGGAAACGACGGTGTCGAACGGTGGCACGGTAACTGGGACCGTGCAGTTTTCCGGAGAACTTCCGGCGCCCACGTCATTCGAGCTTCGCCGATATCCCAATCGAGTCTATTGCGGAGCGCTGTCCGATGGGTCCGGGTACCGGCTGCTTCGAGAAGTAGCCGTTGGAACTCAGCAAGGTCTGAAAGATGTGATCGTGACGATCGAGGGTGTTGAGAAAGGCAAACCGTTCGAGTTTCAGGAGACGAAACTGGAGGCAAATATCTGTCAGTTCGTCCCGTTCGTGTCCATCGTGCGGGAGCACCATCCTCTGACGGTGACGAATCTGGATCAGGTCGCGCATGATTTGCAGATCTATGAACGGGACCGCGAGCATGTGTTCATCATGTTCCACCGGCCAGCGCTTACCAAGTCCGGGACGAGTGACATCATCCGTTTCACCGGGAACCGACGCGGCGTCATCATGCAATGCGGCATGCATCCCTTCATGCAAGGACACGGACTTGCCGTCGAGAATCCGTACTATGCGATCACCGGACTCGAGGGCACCTTTACGATCAAGGATCTCCCGGCTGGCACCTATCGGATCAAGGCCTGGCATCCGATCCTGGGAGAGAAAGTGCAAGACGTGATAGTGGCTGCGAACGGCATCACATCGTTGGGATTCAGCTTTGAGGCGAACTAGGCATGGTGTTTTCTCGATACCTTCATACGGTGACTATTGCTGTGTGTGCTGGTGTGATGGCGGTTCACGCGGTCGCTGCCGAAGGCGTATCGGCGCCCCTGGTCAGTCGTGTCGAAGTCGTACTGGCGAGCCATTACAAGAACCAAGTAGCCACATTGACAGAAGAATTTGCTCAAGCAGGGATGACCAACGTCCACTTTCAGTTTGTCAGACAGGGGCGACCACCGCAAAACATCGGTCTAGGCCGAGAAGTTCCGGCTGACAAGGCGCGGGAGGCGATACGATTGGCACTCAAGTACAACCTCGGGGTGGGGATTCTGCTGCCAGAGCGACTCTTTCCTCCACGATTTGTGACAATCGCATCGTCGAACTATGACGACACGGTCGAATTCCCCATCGATCAGGCTGCCCTCATCCAACTCCAGAATCCAAAATTAACAACGGAAGAGTTTCATCGTCTCTACAGGCGTCTGACATCTTCCCGAGCCGAACCGCAGGGTCGATATTAAGGAGGAGATATGAGGCTGCTTCAGACGATAAGGGGCTGGATTGTGGCGATGGTCGTGCTGATAGGCCTGGCTGCGGTGTGGCTTCCCTTTGTCTCGGATGTGAGCATGGCAGGTGCATTAGAGCCGCCCAGGTCAAGTCTACAAGAGCAGGGCGAAGGTCTGATGAAGAACGTCGAAGAGATGGTGGCGCATGGCGGAATGGGCGATGCGAAGGCCATCGTCCATCACTGCGGAGAGGCTATGCGGTACGCCGAAGCGCTTATCAAGCAGCTCTCAGCGTCAGACCCCCGTCGGAGCGTTGCTGTGATTCCACTCAATGAAGTGATCCGGCAGTGCACTCGGGTGTCGGAAATCGGCAGCCACGCCGATCCAGGGTTGCTTCTCAATCCCGCTATAAAAGCCCGTACCGCTGCGCGGGAGTCGATCAAATCGCTTGGATTGATCAGAACCAGCAAGAGGTAGTCCGGACCTCTTCCAGTTTTCTGCAGGGACGTCAGGCTGGAGTGAGGTGGCGTTGAGCACAAAATGAGCACACTGAGCAGACCGCTTGACGAAGTCGCGTCTCTGGGCATAGCATCTGGCCAGGGCGTTCCAGCCCCGCTGACTGCCCTATCTCTCGCGTTTCCTGGTCCTTCCTCGCGCGACCGATTCTCCAGTCTCCGCCGCTCCAACGCCTGAATTAATCTGCACCGCTCTTCACGGGGCGCCCATGAGTCCAAGGATTTATGTGGGGGCCTGCCAAATTCCGCGACCGACACGCGGTTGCGTCTGCTCTGTGCGCCGCATGACACGGTCAAGTCGCACGATCCAAAGTAAACCTGGTGGTGACTTCCTCCTGCTGAGGAAGAGAGGAAAGGAGGAGATTTATGCGTCCCATTCTTGTCAGCATCGTTGTGGCGGCGGGCCTGATGTGGTGTGGGAACCTCACGTTTGCCGGTGAGGCCGGCCAAGCTAAGCCCCCATGCACAAACACCTACTGACCACGGTCGCGAAGGTCCAATCGGGTTTAGTGTTTTTTAAACCGACGGCTGGCTTGCAGGATCGTGCGGTCAGCGTCCACAAGGCTGAGCGCAAGGGCTATACGAGGCAAAGGAGGGTGATGAAGTCGTCTTGGTCATAGATGAGAGCAACCTCCTGATCGATCTGCACAGGAAGGGTCTTGAGCCTGCAGGACATCGCCTCGTCGCTGGCAAACTGACCTATGCGGACCCGTTCTGGGAAGTCATCGAGATCACCAATGCTGAAGAGAAGCACACGTTTGCTATGGATGAGGCTGTAGGCAGCAAGCTTTCCATGCTGAAGGAAGGCAAACTCGTTTGGGCGGAGTTGAACGAAGACAACATGGTCGTCGATATCGCCCCGACCCGCTGAATGCAGATGCGCCCTGAGAGAGGGGCAGTTGGCTCGTTGGATATCGCAATGTGAAGCTGCGCGCCGTGTTCGATTTCCTCTTCCAGCTGCCGGTGAATTTTCGACCGCAGGAGGAGTTTGATCAGGAGCCAAAACCGGAGCCGAGCCGGCCGTGTGGCCCATGAACGGGGATAGCCCAGGAGGATGGCAATGAGGAGTGTCGAGGCGAGGCGGATGCTGGTGGGGGCGCTGGTTGTCGGAGGCTTGTGCGGCCTTGAGCTGGCCTGGGGCTTGGACGTGGCCGACGTCAATCCGGAGTGGACGCCCGAGGGGAAAAAGATTGCGGCCCAGCGGGCCAAGCTTCCTGCCTATGACGAGATGGTGCTCGTTCCGGCCGGATCCTTCCTCATGGGCAGCGATAAGAAGGTGGATAAGAACGCTTATGCGCCGGAGTTCCCGCGACGAAAGGTCTACCTAGATGGGTTCGAGATTGACAAGTATGAAGTGACAACGGTGCAGTTCCTGAAATTTGTGTTGGTGACCGACCGGCCGCCGCTGGTGGACTGGCGATACGAGGGGGCAATTTCCAGGAGTCCATGGCTGCCCATCCGGTGATGCACGTGTCATGGGACGACGCCGACGCCTACTGCAAGTGGGCGGGGAAGCGTTTGCCGACCTCGGCGGAGTGGGAGAAGGCGGCGAGAGGCGAGGACGGGCGCCTCTATCCGTGGGGTAACCAATTGCCAGGCCCGAGCCGCGCCAACTTCGGCCGCACCGGCTTGTCCGGGCCGGTACGCGACCGGCCGGAGCGGCTGCTGCTCTATCCGCCGATCATCTCGGTGAACAAGTACGAGAATGCGGTCAGCCCCTATGGGGCGTCTATCAGATGTCCGGCAATGTGGCGGAATGGACAGCCGACTGGTACGACTCGAACTATTACAAGAATGCGCCGGACCGGAATCCCGAGGGACCGGAGCGCGGGACGCAGAAGGCTTTTCGCGGCGGCGGGTGGATCGACAGCCGCCTGAGCATTCGTCCGGCCCAGCGCAACGGGGCCGAACCCAACACGAAGATGAACTGGGCTGGGCTTCCGCTGTGCCCGCTCAGTCATGGACGTGCAGACGGATAAGCCGACCGGCCAGGACGGACGCCCCGCGCCATAAGACCTGCGAGGGAGCGGAGGGGACAGGGGTCGTCATAAAAGGAGAGCCTTGTGTTGTGAGTGAAGCCCCCGAAATGCCGGAGGCTTCCCATTGATGTCCTCAGCGCTTGAGGACATGAGCGGCAATCCACTCCTTGGCGTCACACGCCACGGTGACCAGGGTCTTAAGGTCATTGAAACCGAATGAGGGAGGTTCCATTGCGCCATTCCTAGACTGATCCTTGAACAGCTGGGAGTAACATGGCACCCAGTGCAGGAAGACAACTTCGCATAGAGGTGCCATCTGCCTAACTAGAACTAATTTAGTACCGCGTAAGCTGTTGAAATGGTGCCGAGGGACAGAATCGAACTGTCGACACCAGCCTTTTCAGGGCTGTGCTCTACCAACTGAGCTACCTCGGCACACTGATTTATTGCGGAGTTGGATCTAAAGGTTTCTGGTACTCCCGCCACGTGCCCCAGAACTTGCGCATATTACCAAGATGACCGATCAGAGTTCTACCTCTTTCATGCGGACAGAATCGACCATCCCCCAGATCTTGGGGATACAGAGCGCTGCCGTCTACTGTGAACGGGACATCATGAGGGATATCCGACGATTGTCATGTAGGGAGCGAGAGTGATGGAGAATGGAAAACCCTATTCAGGAGTCGTGGTCTCAGGTATGCTTTAATCGACCGCTTAGGTTTCGTGCGGGTCAGTCCATGATTGTGGGGTAAGAGGAGATTTAGCCATGCCGTCGGTTCATCTCGTGACGGAGGAGGAAGCAACACCCAATGCAGTTACGAGTGCACCATCTGCATGGATGGTCTGGAGCTATCTAGCGGTGGGGGCGGTACTTCTCGCGGTCATCGGCACCTGGCTGGTCTGGTTTTCGGTGTCCATCCAGCGGAAATTCCATGAAGAAGACATTCGAGCGGCCTGCCAACGTGTCATGCCGGACACGGCTGAGCGGTGCTTCGATACTGTCGTGATTCAGCGGGGAGGGGTAAGGCGGTGAGGGGATGGGAGAAGAAGCGAATCCAGGCATCGTTGGCGGTCGTGCTTACACTTCTCGTGGCACCGACCACGTTGGCTTGGGCTCAGGATACTGAACCGCAAGCACGGCCGCGAGTTGAGCTGTCACTGAGATCATGGTTGTTCTCGGCCGGTGAAACGAAATGGAGCCATGATGCCTCCGGGCTCGATCCTCGGCTGGGCAATCCCACGTCGAAGCTGACCTACAAGGACAACGACACACATATTATAGAACTGGCAGGACGAGTCAATTTTGCTCGCCGCTGGTTTGTCCAAGGCGATGTCGGATTTTCAGCGTCGTTCAATCGCGGCCTGGCCATAGACGACGACTATACAGCTGTGGGAGGGCAGCAGTTGTTCTCGCGAACTCACAGCGATGTGACCGGATCAGGCACCCAGTACGTCAATCTCGACGTCGGGAATCGTGCCGTGGAATTTCCAGGATCGCGCGGTTATCTTGATGTGTTCGGAGGGGTTCAATATTGGCGGACAGAGTACGAGGCAACCGGTGTTCGTCAGGTTGTGTGCGCCCCCTCAGGAATCCCTGGCCTCAGCTGCACGCCCAATCTCAACCTACCGGGTGTGTCGGCCATCACGAACACGACGCATTGGATTAGCCCGCACGTAGGGGTAAAGACCGAATACCGGTTCTCCCGACGATTCAGTGTTGAATTCAGGGGATCGTTCAGCCCAGTGAATGTCGTCCTCAACGACGATGTCCATCACCTCCGGAATGATCTTCAACAGAATCCAAGCTTCTCCATGATTGGCGTGGGGTTTGCCGGCCAGGGAGAGGTCTCCATGAAGGTTGCGCTCATGCGCAATGTCTGGCTCACTGCCGGGTATCGTGGATGGTTCAATCGAACATACACGGGAACCTTGGAGACCCATCCAATCAGCGGCCCATCAGAGAGTGTTCCACTGAGAGAGCTTCAAACGTTCCGACATGGGACCACTCTGGGTCTCACCGCCGCCTTCTAAGTTGTAGCGAACATCAGCGCCGTGGCCGCCC
>JACPZN010000006.1 GCA_016195505.1 Nitrospirota bacterium
GCAAGGTGAGCGCGAGCAAATCCGTTGCAACCACCACCAGTGCCCCAGCTTCATGTGCTTGCGTCACCAACGTGCTGAAATCGCCCACGTAGCCATCAGTCGCCGGGTACTGCAAAAGAATGCCGCAGAGTCGGCAATCGGAAAAATTGACAGCGGAAGCGGCCTCGGTCCGAATGGTAATGCCCAGCGGTTCGGCTCTCGTGTGCAACACAGCGATGGTCTGGGGGTGACAATCCCGCGAGACGAAGAATTCCTTCCGTTCCTGATCCGAGCTGCGAGCGATCGCGTAGCACATCGTCATCGCTTCCGCCGCCGCCGTCGCTTCGTCCAGCAGAGATGCATTCGCCAGCGGCAGGCCGGTCAGGTCCGCTACCATCGTCTGGAAATTAACGAGCGCTTCCAGGCGGCCCTGCGCGATCTCAGCTTGATAGGGGGTATACTGTGTGTACCATGCTGGGTTCTCCAAAATGTTTCGCTGAATCACACCAGGCGTCACACAATCGTAGTAGCCCATCCCGATCAGTGAACGATACACCTTATTTTGCGATGCGATTCCTCTCAGTTGGCCAAGCACAGCCTGTTCGCCGCGATTGGCAGGGAGTTCGAGGGGCTTGCGAAGACGAATGTTGTCGGGGACAGTCGCATCGGCGAGCGCCTCGAGTGTCTGGAGCCCTAACATCGCCAACATTTCCTTGATGTCGGCCTCAGTCGGGCCAAGATGTCGGTGGAGAAAGTTATCGGTTGGTTCGAGAAAGTTCGGCATGGTCATGAGAACGTCTTACCCTCTGTTAGGTGATGTGTCCGAAAGAGATTCTCGTCGATCGATCGGCAGGTTACCATGGGATCTTCTCTTTTCCAAGATACTCGTGCCGTCGACCTGCGCCGGTGTCTTGACCCAGGATCCCCTCTTCTTTCTGGGTGTCGTTTGCGACTCAGCCGTACTATCGTCTTGCAGGGTCCCATGACTTTGGTTGCTTTCCGGTTATTTTGCGCTATCGTTGAGTGATCCCGTCATTCCATCTTGGAGCCTGTACCTCATGAGAGCAACAAAGCGAGCCCCAGAAGAGAATCTCAAGCCGGCGCCGGAGCAGCGTTCCTCAACTGGTCATGTCCATCCTCTCGCGATCGGCCTCTGCATCGCCGTCGTGGTTGCCGTAATCGGTTATGCACTTTTGAACGGGCAACGTCTTTCGATGCTTTTCTTTAGCGACCGTTCCCCAACAGCCCAATCCAACGCCGTCTTGTCTGACTCGTCGTCGAAGCCCTCTAAACCGGAAATCCACCTGACCCGAGAATCCATCGACCTCCTTCTCAACACGCTCGACGAGGCCATTCGACGAAAAGACGTCGACGGCGTTCTGCGGCACATCGCCCCTGATGCCACCATCACCATCCACATGAAACAAGGCGCGCAGCAGCAGAGCACGACACTCACACGAGAGGACTATCGCAAGACCTTGGCCATGGGGTTTGCCTTTCCCAGCGCGAATGACTTTGCCCGGGTGAACACCACCGTGTCACTTGCGGCGGATGAACGAAGCGCAAAGGTTTTGTTCAAGTCGACAGAGACACTCCGGCAGGCACAGCGTGAGATCAAGATCGAAGGCGAAGAAACCTTTGTCATCAAGATCCGCAGCGATAAGCCGCTGATCATCTCGCTCGAGCAAGTCGTCCCGGGCGATTCAACCTAATCGACCTCCATAGCAATAGCGGTATCCGTCGGAATCCCCTCCATACTTCACCGAACACCATTTCCGTAACTCGGACAAGATCACAGCTCTTAGGTTTGGTATAATCAGCCCTTGCAAGGAGTGACCATGCGCGTCCTCGTCATAGAAGACGAAACCAAAGTCGGCTGTTTTATCAAGCGGGCGCTTGAAGAAGAAAGCTATGCTGTTGACCTTTGCGAGGACGGGGCTAAAGGTCTCGAGATGGCGCTCTCGACCAACTATGACCTCCTCGTCGTCGACCTGATGCTGCCGTCGATGTCGGGATTGGACATCCTCAAGAATGTCCGTCGAGAGCGCATTCAAACCCCTATCTTGATTCTCTCGGCACAATCCCAAATCGATCAGCGGGTAAAAGGACTCGATGCAGGGGCCGACGACTACCTCACCAAACCATTCGCCATCGATGAACTCTTGGCGCGCGTCCGTGCCCTACTCCGCCGCGGAGCCAGCGAAATCCCCGGGATCCTCCAAGTCGACGACTTGATCCTAAACCCGGCCACCCGTGATGTGACCCGAGGAGGCCAGCGCATCGAACTGACGTTGAAAGAATACGCGCTGCTCGAATATCTCATGCGTCACACAGGCCGTGTCCTTACCCGCCCTATGATCTCCGAGCATGTGTGGAATCAGGACTTCGATACCTTTACCAACGTCATTGACGTGTATGTCAATTATCTCCGAAACAAAATCGATCGTGGTCGAGCCAAGAAACTGATCCATACCATCCGAGGCAGCGGGTACATGCTGAAGGCCGGAGCGCGGGTTTCTTCCACTCATCGACGAAGAGGAACTACTCTCCCAATTTCCCGAACTGGCTCGTATAGATAAGTTCTTCCAGATTTTCAGCCCTTCCGGTACGATTACGATCCGTTCCCCGAATATTAAACAGCACGAGGTGCCGCTCAGCCGGACCGCCCTTGAGACCACGTTCAATGGACGGACAATTTTCGAATCGGCCAAGTATCCCAACGAACCTCCGCTGCGTCTCATCTCCGTGCCGATTATCTACAGGGGCAATCTCCTCTACATCGTGCAGGTCGGCACATCGATGGAATCGATTGAAGAGATACTACGTCGTTTCCTCATCCTGCTCATCGTGGCCATGCCGATCGCCCTGGCCGTCTCGCTCGCCGCGGGATGGTTTCTGGCAGGACGGGCCTTGCGCCCCGTCGATGCCATTACCCTCGCCGCCCAACGCATCGCGGCGGGAGACCTCAGCCAGCGCCTGACCATGTCGACGACGCCTGACGAAATCGGCCGGCTTGCCGGGATGTTCAACGACATGATCGGCCGGCTGGATGCCTCCTTTCGGCAGATTCGTCAATTCACCAGCGATGCTTCGCATGAGCTGCGGACACCACTGACTGTGATGAAAGGCGAAACGGAACTCGTTCTGCGGCGGCCTCGTCCTCTCGAAGATTATCAGTCGGTGCTTGAGAGCAATCTGGAAGAGATCGATCGCATGACCCACATCGTCGATGAGCTTTTATTCTTGTCACGCGCCGACATGGGCGAGGTGAAGATGGAGTTGGTGCCGGTCGCCCTCGAGTCGCTGGTTGAGGACATTCATCGCCAGGCCACATTGCTTGGACAGGATCGAAATATTGAGGTGATGCTGGGAACGGTCATGCCAGCGATGGTACAAGGCGACGAATTGCGGCTCCGCGAACTGCTGCTCAATTTGGTCGAGAATGCTGTCAAGTATTCGCGCCCCGGCGGAAAAGTTGAGATCGGCCTTGTGACGGACGGCCAGCAAGCCATTCTCTCGGTGACCGATCAGGGCATCGGTATCGCCCCCAAAGACCATCAACGCATCTTTGACCGTTTTTTCCGCACCGACGAGGCGCGTGCCCACACTAAGAAAGGAACCGGCCTTGGCCTCGCCATCTGTTCATGGATCGCCGAATCACACAGGGGCAGGATCAACGTGCAAAGTGACATGGGCCAAGGCTCCACGTTCACTGTCGCGCTACCCCTTGCGCCGCGATCGGCTTAGGACTTTTTAATACCCTCCTAATCTTCCTCTCATTACCAGTCTGTTACGCTTCTCGTAGTATTTATTAGAAGAGATTATCGGCAACCGCTTTTATTCGACGCGAGGAGGACAGCATGAAACAGCTGGTTCATAGGACCGTTCCTGCGACGATCGGCGTCGCGCTTCTTGGTGCCATCCTGATCTGGGGTGGCCAGTCATTGAGAACTTCACATGCCTCTGGCTCATCCGTTCCAAACCCATCGGCTGCGATCACGATGCCGGCTGCGCCGGCCACCAATGGGTTTGCGGACGTGGCCAAGACTGTGACACCGGCGGTCGTCAACATCACCACGGTCACGGTGGAAAAAGTGCTCGACGGCCGCTCGACTCCGGATGAATTGCGCGAGCGGATGGAGGAATTCTTTGATGGACCGGGAAACCCCTTCGGCCCCCGTGGATTTCGAGGACCACAAGGCCCCGCTGAGCCACGCGGCCATCGTGGCGGTGGGCAGGGGTCCGGCGTGATCGTCTCGTCCGATGGGTATGTCCTGACGAATAACCATGTGATAGACGGTGCCCGTGAAGTCACCGTCACGCTGCCGGATAAGCGGGAATTCAAGGGCAAGATCATCGGAGCCGATCCTAAGACCGATCTCGCCGTTGTGAAGATCGATGGACAGAACCTGCCGACGGTCGCTTGGGGGGATGCATCAAGGTTGCAGGTGGGTGAGTATGTACTGGCCGTGGGAAATCCCTTCGGTCTGAACTCGACCGTGACCCTCGGCATCGTCAGCGCGCTGGGTCGCGGGCGCATGGGCATCACCCAGTATGAAGACTTCATCCAAACCGATGCAGCGATCAATCCGGGAAATTCCGGTGGAGCGCTGGTCAACACGAAAGGCGAGCTGGTTGGAATCAACACGGCGATCTTTTCGCAGACCGGCGGATATCAAGGCGTCGGCTTTGCGGTCCCCACCAGCATGAGCAAACCGATCTATGAAAGCCTCGTGAAGAGCGGAAAGGTCGTGCGAGGCTATCTCGGCATCGGCATCCAGGATCTCAATCAGGATTTGGCCAAATCGTTCGGCATCAAAGAGACCAAGGGTGCATTGGTCAGCGATGTGAAGGACGAAAGTCCAGCCGATCAGGGCGGTCTCAAACAGGGTGACATCATCACGGCGTACCAGGGTTCAGCGGTGGAAGACGCCGTGGCGCTGCAGCGGCTTGTGACCAAGACAGTCGTCGGCACAAAGGTACCGGTGAAGGTCATCCGCGACGGCCATGAAAAGGACCTCATGGTGACGATCGGTGAACAGCCTGAGACGACCAAGACTGCCAAGACCGAGACTGGTGAAACGGACTATGCCTTTGCCGGCGTTGCCGTTCAGGATTTGGATCGAGACACGGCCAAGGAACTGGGACTCAAGGGGAATGGCCAGGGCGTGGTGGTGACGAAGGTTGAACCGGACAGCGGCGCGGAGAAAGCCGGGCTCATGCCGGGCGATGTGATCCGGGAAATTAACCGTCAGCCGGTGAAATCAGTGAAGGACTTCGAGAAGGTCTCGTCCGCCGTCAAGAAAGGCGAGAACGTGTTGATCCTAATCAACCGGCGCGGGGCCGCGCTATTCCTGTCAGCGAAAGTCTAACGCGAAGAGTAAAAGGGGAACGGGTCGTACAACCCGTTCCCCTATTTCGTCTCCTCATATGACGACTCAATCAAACACAACCGTCTTCCTCCCGTACACCAGCACCCGCCGTTCGATATGACGCCGCACGGCTCGGGCTAATACGATCTCTTCCAGATCCCGTCCTTTTCTGACCAGATCTTCGACTGTATCTCGGTGGCCCACGCGGATCACGTCCTGCTCGATGATCGGTCCCTCGTCCAGATCTTCTGTCGCGTAGTGCGCGGTCGCGCCGATGATTTTCACGCCTCGTTCATAGGCCTGCCGG
>JACPZN010000292.1 GCA_016195505.1 Nitrospirota bacterium
AGTCTTTCCGATGAGCACATCATGAGTGAGTCGACAGACACCGTTCGAGCGATTGCGAACGAACACATTTCCCTCTTCCAGGAGGGCGAGCCGCCCGGACCGCACGCTCGCATAGCACAACTGGAACGGGAATTGGCCGAGCAGAAATCGATGAATGACGCGATGAACGCCCTTGCCCTCAGCGCTGGAAGTACCACGGGGCAAGAGTTCCTGCAGAAGCTTGTTCGGCAATTATCTGCCGCATTGAAGGTACAGTACGTCTTCGTGACGGAATGGGTCCCAGGGCGGACGGATAGGCTTCGAACCGTGGCCGGATGGCACGGCGATCGTGCAGCTGATCCAATCGAATATGACTTGCCCGACACCCCTTGTCGGAAAGTGTTGCAAGATGGCGAGGCATTTATCCCGCGTGGAGTCCGGCAGCTGTTTCCGCAGGACGAGTATCTCACCGCGCTCGGCGTCGAGAGTTATACGGGAGTGTCCCTACTCAACAGCGCAGGTCGGCCAACGGGTCACCTGTGCATCATGGATGTGCGCCCGTTCTTGTTTGATGGCAACCTGGGCATCGCTATCCTCAGGGCGTTTGCTAATCGCGCCGCCGCCGAATTGGAACGACTCCGGGCGGAGGAGACCCTGCGACAACGCGAAGAACGGTTTCGGACACTCTATGATGACAACCCCTCCATGTACTTTACGCTCTCACCGGCAGGGACCGTACTGTCCGTGAATCGGTTCGGATCCGCACAACTTGGCTACACATCGGACGAACTCGTCGGCCAATCGGTACTCAATGTGTTCGATCCCATCAACCACCAGACCGTCCTCGAGCAGCTCGTACTGTGTGCCAGCCATCCGCATGAGACCTTCGAGTGGGAGCTGCAAAAAGTTCGCAAGGACCAGACGCGCCTGTGGGTGCGGGAACGCGCACGAGCTGTTTCTGACACACAGGGAACACTTACCATCCTTGTCGTCTGTGAAGATGTAACCGAGCCTCGCAGGGCAACCCGGCTGCTCGAAACACTGGTTCGTGAATCCCCCCTCCCGATAGTCAGTCTCGATCCCGATGCGCGCGTGACGAGCTGGAACCAAGCCGCGACGCAATTGTTCGGCTGGTCAGAAAAAGAGGTACTTGGTCGCGAACTCCCCTATATTCAGTCAGGCGAGGAGGCGGCGGCCGATGCCCTCTGGGAAGCGGGAACTCGTGGGCAGGTCGTCGGCCCGATAGAGCTGCGACGTGAGCGAAAAGACGGCACAATGCTCGATCTCTTGCTCTGGCCGGTGTTCGTGCACGACGACTCAGAGCGGCTCTCCACAGCCATATGCCTTTATGTGGACCGGTCAGAGGTGAAGCAAGCAGAAGCGGCCCAGCGCAAGAGCGAAGTCCGCCTCCGCTCCTTCTTGGATGCTCTCGATGACCTTGCATTTGAATTCGACGGCGACGGAACCTTCTTAAATGTCTGGACCCGGAATGAAGCAACGCTACTGCTGCCCAAACCAGACATCGTGGGGAAACGGTTATCGGGGGTCTTCGGCCAAGAAGAAGGTGCTCGTTATCTGCTAAGCATCGGCAGGGTTCTCGCAACGGGGCAATCCGAATCGGTGGAGTACTCGCTCACACTCAGAGGGCAGGTTCGACATTTTTCAGCCGTGATGAGCCAGATTCCTGTCGTCGGAGATACCCTTAGCACCGTTGCCTGCGTCGTCCGCGAAATCACCGAGCAAAAACGAACCGAGATGGCTCTGCGCGAGAGCACAGCCCGGCTGGACCGCTTTGTTGCCGACGCGCCGGTCGGGCTTGTGATTTTGGACAAAGATAAACGCGTGATCAGCGCCAACAAGGCCTTCTGCGAGCTGACAGGGTATCCAGAATCCGAGATGCTTGGCAACACGTACGCGCTCTACACACACCCGGATGATCTCCCCGCCAACCTCATCTTGACGGATGAATTCTATCGAGGTGCACGATCTGAATATACTTACGAAAAACGGTACATCCGAAAATCGGGAGAGATTATCTGGGTGTCGGTGAAAGCCACCGGCGTGGAGCTACCCGGCCATCCCGGACCTCTCCTCCTTGCCGCGGTTCAAGACATCACCGAACGGAAACTTGCGACGGAGGAACGCGAGCAGTTGAGCCGGGATTTGCACGATAACCTTCTGCAATCGATCTATGCAGTCGGCATGCAGTTGGAAGCCGGCAAGCTGGCGATGGGGAAATCTCTTCGGAAATCGAAATCCCACATGATCCAAGCCATCGACCAACTCAACCATCTCATCCTCGATGTTCGGCAGTTCATTACGTTGCTTAAGCAACGGAGTGCAGCCAAGCTTGATTTTGGGCAGGCCTTGCGGCAACTCGTCGTATCATTGTCAGCCACCGGCCCGGCTGCTCCTGAGCTTGAGATCAAAGATCACGTGCTCTCGTTCATTACCCCCGCGCAGGGAGAACAATTGCTCAATATCGCACGGGAGGCCCTCAGCAACAGTACGCGCCATGCCCAAGCCACGCACCGCTCAGTACGGCTCAGCCACACAGGGAACAGCATCCGATTGGCGATATGGGACGACGGCATCGGCTTCGCATCCGAACGACGGCGGCACCGCGGCCATGGGCTGGCCAATATGGCCGCTCGGGCCAAAAAAATTCTCGCGCGCTTTACCCTCGCCAGCGCACCAGGAAAAGGAACCTGCGTGACGGTTGAGGTACCGATCGAAAAAGAAACCGTCCATGCCTAAATCCACTCCGATGCGGCTGGTGATCGTCGACGACCATGAAGTCGTCCGCATCGGACTCAGCGCCGTGCTGGATCTCACGCCTGGGATGAAAGTTGTCGGCCAGGCATCCCGAAAGGATGAGGCCAAGAGACTGAGTCTTCGTCTCAAACCCGATGTCGTCCTCTTGGACATACGTCTACCCGATGGCAGCGGAGTGGACGTTGCACGCGAGATTCTGGCCCATTGCCCCAACACCCGTGTGCTGTTTTTGACGAGCTTCACCGACGATCATACCGTCCTGGAAGCCATTCTCTCCGGCGCTCATGGCTATCTTCTAAAAGATATCGCCTCCGATGCGCTTATCCGCGCCATTAAGACCGTCGCCTCAGGTCAAGCCCTCATCGATCCTCGCCTGACGAAACATACTCTGCAGTGGCTCAAGGACGCTCACACCCGGCCTGGGCAATCCAAACGCCCGCTCCTTTCACCACAAGAACAGCGCCTCCTCCCCCTCATAGCCAAGGGCCTGACCAACAAGGAAATCGCCACCCATCTAAAGTTGAGCGAAAAAACGGTGAAGAACTATCTCGCCAACATCTTTTCGAAGCTCAATATTGGACGGCGTTCCAAAATCGCCGCCTTCTATGCGGGAAGTTTTAAGGGTTCAGTCTTACCTTCTGACTAGACTGGGGTGTCAGGCCCTCCATCTTCTTGCGTTTTCATGGCAGGCTCAAGATTACAGGGACTATTCCGAGAAGGGAGGGCCGGCTCCCTCCTCTTCATATTGATCACACCCTCAACAAAATGGCTCTAATTTCCTTCGGAGTCTTCGCCTGAGCCCACCGACACTTTTTTTCGTTCTCATCAAGTCAGGCTTACGGGCATCCGATAAGTCAGTGAGATTGCACTAGGCTTTGGTCTGTGCCACCAATCACCCCGATGCCGTTGAACCTTCAAAGATCGTCACGTTCGAACCAGAACACCGGGAATGGTTTCCGCTGACGAGGATGGTCGACTTCATCTAGGAAACCTATGCCGTTACCGGAATCATCGCACCCGACGTCCATTCTCCTCATCGAGCCCAATAGAGGCCTTGCACTGAAACTAGAGGACATGCTGATCGGCCATTTCCAAGCCGTTCTCGATCAGGGAACCGCAGGCTCCCTCCGCGAAAGCATGACGTATCTCTGTGCTCACCAGGTTTCATTGGTGGTTATGGACCTGACACTACCCGACTACAAAGGACTCGACGCCGTGCGTGCCCTGCGCATGACCACAAAGGCCAGCGCGCTGATCGCCTTCAGCACCGTCGCCAATGAGACCCTGCTGCTCGAAGCTATCCGGGCTGGAGCCCATGAAGCACTTTGCATAGCAACGCCTTCGGCGCAAGAATTCAGCCTCGTGATTGAGCGCGCGATGGTCAGAACGGGGCAACCCGCATTCAACGCGAGAGCGACTCCGCTCATCCGGCAGGCTGCGCTCTCACCGGCGTTGCTGAGACTTGCCCACGACCTAAACAACGCCATCACCTCCATCAACGGGTTCGCAGATCTTCTGCTTACCCAACTGCCGGTCGATGAACCGGCTCGGACGTGCGCCGAGCAGATCAGAAAAGCCGGCGCGCGAGCCACTATGCTGGTGAAAGCCTGGCGCCTCCACCCGAGTCATCGCCTTCCGTTCCAACGGCTGATCCCATCATCACGACTCAAACCGCGTAAGGTAGTCTGTTTCGCCATCCGAATTGACAGCTCCGAAGTCACTGACTAGGATAGAATACATCCTCTACCAGAATCGTTTGTGCGAGTTGTTGAAGGAGGCCTGATGTCCGACGCGCATTCGTTCGATCCCCCATCCGCTCCCCTGTCCCCCAAAGCTTCTCATCAACCCAGCAACCAGATCGAGCATGTCTTCGAAGTCGTGGTGTTCGCCAGCCGATGGATCCAAGCGC
>JACPZN010000293.1 GCA_016195505.1 Nitrospirota bacterium
ACACAAACGCTCAATGCCGAGGAGGGGGCAATCGTCGACGGCGCAGGCTTTACCCTCTACGACATGGAGTCGATCAAAGGCTTCGACGCAGAGAAGGTCGAGAAAGATCCCATCTGCGATCGCAGCAAACGGCCGAAAATCCTCAAAGTGGAGCCCGACGAAGCCAAACCAGGGCAGAAAGTTACGATCAAGGGTGAGAACTTTGGAACCAAGGAATGTTTCCACGGCGTGGCCTTCAGTGCCGCAGGCCCAACGAAGATCGACTACAAATTTGTGAACGAGACCACCATCGAAGCGACGGTTCCCGATATCCGGCCCGGCATGTCGTTTATCGACGTCGTCGCCGGTGGCGGCAATGCCCGTTCCAAAGGCTTTTTAGTACAAGCCAAGTAACCTTTTCCCCCAGGGGTGGAGTCTCAGAGCCAGGCTCTCCACTTCCACGCTGCTCAGATAGCTTTCCCGGCCCCAGCTTGTATCCTTACCCGGAATGCCGATCCCTCGACAGACCTCTTGATCTTATGCTAGTTTACGCGCTCATTTTCGCCGGTCTGCACCAAGCGACGGGTGGGAATTGTGGAAAGCCAGAGGGACATGTTTAGGAAAATTCTTGTCGCCAATCGCGGTGAAATCGCTATGCGGATCATCCGCGCCTGCCGCGAGCTCAACATCGCCACCGCTGCCATCTATTCCGAGGCGGATTCGACCGGAATCTACGTGAAGAAAGCTGACGAAGCGTACTTGGTCGGTCCGGGACCGGTGAAGGGGTTTCTAGATAGCCGGCAGATCGTCGACCTGGCCACACGCATCGGTGCCGATGCGATCCATCCTGGTTATGGTTTCCTCTCTGAAAACGCGGAGTTCGCTGAGCTCTGTCAGGCCTCAGGTATTATCTTCATCGGCCCTTCCCCGCATGCGATTACGCTGATGGGGAACAAGGTCAAAGCGCGCGAACTCGCCGAAAAAGTCGGAGTCCCGATTGTTCCCGGCACAACCGGCGACGTCACCGACGTGAAACAGGCGCTTGCTTTCGCAAAGAAGGCCGGCTATCCGGTCATTATCAAAGCCACTGCCGGAGGGGGTGGGCGCGGGCTGCGCGTAGTGCGGTCCGACGCAGAATTGCGCGAGAACATGGAGGTCGCCTCGCGGGAAGCCCAAGCTTCCTTCGGCGACGGCAGCGTATTCATCGAGAAATATATCGAACGGCCTCACCACATTGAATTTCAAATTCTGGCAGACCGCCACGGCCATATCATCCACCTGGGCGAACGTGATTGCTCGATCCAGCGTCGGCACCAGAAACTCATTGAGATCGCTCCTTCCCTGATCCTAACGCCAAAACTGCGAACCGAGATGGGCAAAGCCGCCACAGCCATTGCAAGGGCGGTGAACTACGACAATGCCGGGACCGTCGAGTTTCTGCTCGACCAGGAAGGTCGATTCTACTTCATCGAAATGAATCCTCGCCTCCAGGTCGAGCATACGGTGACCGAACAGATCACAGCCATTGACATCGTGCGGAATCAGATCTCGATCGCGGCGGGGATGCCGCTCGACATTCAGCAGAAGGAAGTCACCCTCCAAGGTCACGCGATTCAATGCCGGATCAATGCGGAAGACCCCAAGAACAATTTCATGCCCTGCACCGGCACTGTGACCGCCTACCTCTCCCCGGGCGGTATCGGCGTGCGTATCGATGGTGCCGTCTACCGGGGCTACCCCGTGCCACCTTACTATGACGCCCTCCTGGCCAAGCTGACAGTGCGGGGCCGGACATGGGAAGAAACCGTGAGCCGCATGAGACGCTCGCTCGAAGAATACGTCCTCCGCGGCGTGAAAACGACCATCCCCTTCATGGAAGCGATCATGCAGGAACCGGACTTTCTGGCTGGGCGTTTCGACACTTCCTACCTGGACACTCACCCTGATCTGTACAAGTACCACGAATTCGAGCAGCCGGAAGATTTGGTCCTGGCGCTCTCTGCCGCCATCGCGGCCTACGAAGGGTTGTGATCGGACAGCCCCGCACGAGTCCTCAAGAGAAACGTTAGACACCATGGCGACAAGACGACCATCAGCGAAACGGCAGACGGCCAAGAAACGGTCGCACGTTCCTGCTATCGCCCGGCAAACAAGTCCTGATCACCGACGTAGCGCTTCGCGACGGACACCAATCGCTGCTCGCCACACGCATGCGCACCGAAGACATGCTGCCTATTGCGCAAAAACTCGACGCCGTCGGCTATTGGTCGTTGGAGGTCTGGGGAGGCGCGACATTCGATACGTGCCTTCGATTCCTCAAAGAAGATCCCTGGGAACGACTCCGCGCCTTGCGCGCTGCCATGCCCAACACCAAGCTCCAAATGCTGCTCCGAGGGCAAAACCTCGTCGGCTACCGGCACTACGCCGACGACGTGCTAGAACATTTTATCGAACGTTCTGCCACCAATGGCATCGATGTCTTCCGCATCTTCGATGCCCTCAACGATGTGCGTAACCTTGATCGGGCGGTACGCGAAGTCAAAGCCTGCGGCAAACACGCCGAGACCGCCATCAGCTACACCGTCAGTCCCGCGCACAGCATCGACCGTTTCGTCAACCTAGCCAAGAAGCTAGAAGACTTGGGTACGGATACCCTCTGCATCAAAGACATGGCCGGACTCTTGGCGCCGCTCGATGCTTATCATCTCGTGCGCCGTCTGAAAGCCGCAGTCAAAGTCCCTATCCACCTCCATTCGCACTACACCTCTGGCATGGCCTCAATGTCTTCATTTATGGCCATTCTCGGCGGACTCGATATGCTGGACACGGCCATCTCCCCGCTGGCCGGCGGGACGTCGCATCCAGCGACGGAAACCTTGGTCGCCGCACTGCGGAATACACCATACGACACGGGGTTGGATCTTGCGTCGTTCCTCCCGATCACCGAACACTTCCGCACAGTGCGCCGCAAGTATCGACAGTTCGAAAGCGATTTTACCGGTGTGGATGCGGAAATTCTCATGTCCCAAATCCCCGGCGGCATGCTGTCGAACCTCGCGGCCCAGCTTACGGAACAAAACGCACTCGACCGGATGAAAGAAGTGCTCGACGAAGTTCCGCGCGTCAGAAAAGAAATGGGCTATCCACCCCTCGTGACGCCGACAAGCCAGATCGTCGGGACGCAAGCGACGCTGAATGTATTAACGGGGGAACGATACAAGGTCATCACGACCGAAACCAAGAACTACTTCCTTGGACTCTACGGACGTGCCCCGGGACCGCTGGACAGTGAGGTCATGACTCGCGCCATCGGCGACGAGAAGCCGATCAATACAAGACCAGCCGATCGGCTTGAGCCTGAACTGGATGCCGTCAAGAAAGATCTCCCTGCCACAGCCGAAACCCTGGAGGATCAGCTGTCCTTCGTCCTCTTTCCGACCATCGCCCGGGAATTCTTTGAAGCCCGAGAGAGGGGTGACCTGACGCCGGAGCCGCTTGAGGCCAGCTCGCCCAAAGGGCCGGCCGTTGCGCACGAACTGCACCTTGCGCCGGTGGAGTTTAACGTGACCGTACACGGTGAGACGTATCACGTGAAGGTCTCCGGCTCAGGCCGAAAGACCGATGGGCGCAAACCTTACTACATCCGCGTCAACGATAAGCTGGAGGAAGTGTCGCTCGAACCGATCCAGGAAATTCTCGCCGGTCTTCCGGAAGCCCCTGACACCGCTACCGGAACCAAACCCAAGAGGCCGAAACCGTCAAAACCGGGAGATGTTGCACCGCCAATGCCGGGCCGAGTCGTCAAAATCCTTGTTGTGATGGAGGATCGAGTGAAGGCTGGCGATCCCCTCTTGATTATTGAAGCGATGAAGATGGAAAGCCGTGTCCCGGCTCCGATCGATGGGAAAGTTACGGCAATCCTGGTTGCCGAAGGGGACAATGTGAAAACGGATGAGACAGTCATCCAGTTGGAGTAGTCCTCTCCACCGACGTACCCCCGGTCGGGCATGCAGCCTGTCGCACCATGCGCTGTTCAGTTTCTGCCTGCTGTCTTGCATCATGACCGCCTGCTCCTCGCCGTCATCAATTCCAGCGCAGTTCGATGCCATCGAACGCATTCCCATCCAGACCGTCCTCGTCCTCGGCCAACGGATCGCCTTTCTGGATGTGGGCACCGGCCCGTCGGTCATCCTGATCCATGGCTTCGGGGGATCGATGTGGCAATGGGAGCATCAGCAGCATGCGCTGTCGCAGCACTTTCGCGTTCTGACGCTCGATTTGCCAGGCTCCGGGTTTTCCGACAAACCAGAGATTGAGTACCGGCCAGACCAAATGCTGGACTTCTGTGTCGGATTCATGGACGCTGTGCAGATCCCGCAGGCTACGCTGGTCGGCAATTCCATGGGTGCCGGCCTAGCTATCGGTATGGCGCTGGAACACCCCACACGCGTCGCTAAGCTTAT
>JACPZN010000295.1 GCA_016195505.1 Nitrospirota bacterium
AGTCTTCTACGTTGGAGTATGTTAGTAGTTGTACTCGCCGGGGCGGTTGGCTTGGCATTATCCAACCCGACGACGGACGACTATTTGCGGTTTGTCGAACAGGAATTGAGTAAAGCACTCGACCGAATGGATCAGAGCACACCCACGCGAGAGCAACAGTTTATTCGACAGGTCTTTCGTTCGCAGAGTAAGAAACTTCTCGAGAGTGTTGTCCGACCATCTACGGTTAGGCACAACTGGGGTGTCTTGAGTCGATATGAGACGCAGGTGGCCGATACGAAGGTCGTCGTGCTTGGTCTCGGGGGGCACTTTGTCCCGATTAAGGGCGTAGAAGAAGCGACGTTGAAAATTGGACGAATGGCCTTCTGAATGATGAGAAACGGGACAAAATGTCTGGAGTTAATTTCACGCTTGGCACCCATTTCTGTGGATAACTCGG
The DNA here is from genome assembly GCA_016195505.1 of Nitrospirota bacterium. Lineage (GTDB taxonomy): Bacteria > Nitrospirota > Nitrospiria > Nitrospirales > Nitrospiraceae > Nitrospira_D. Next base: position 440 of record JACPZN010000295.1, read on the forward strand.
ACGGTTAGGACGTAGTTCGGCGCAGAGATTCGCTCCGCAGCTATCCACAGCTTTTCCTCTCATTCCACAATTAATCCACAATATTTGGTATTGACAAAAAAACGGGATAGCTATATGTAGTCAATCCTCGACGAGCGGTGATCACTTCAACGGCACAACCAGGCATTTATCGATGAGCCTGTTCGACTGTCTTAGATCGACCGCCCACAAGGCTCTCCAAGGAGGAACACCGTGAAAATTGAGCGGAGATTCACCCGTCGCGGGGGGGGTCCTTACGATGATCTCACGTTCGTGAATCGTTCGTCTGAGATTCGTAACCCCAACGGATCCACTGTATTCAAGCTCGACGATATCAATGTTCCCGAGCAATGGTCCCAGCTGGCCATCGACATTTTGGCCCAGAAGTACTTTCGAAAGGCAGGGGTTCCTCAGCGTGATCAGAATGGACAGCCGATTCTCGGTCCTGACGGCAAGCCCGCGCTTGGTGGAGAGCGTGATGCGCGCCAAGTCTTCGAGCGGATGGCTGGGTGCTGGACACATTGGGGCAAGTCCTACGGTTATTTTAAGACGCAGGAGGATGTCGAGGCTTTTCACGACGAAATGTGCTACATGCTCGCGCGCCAAATGGCGGCTCCGAACTCGCCGCAATGGTTCAACACGGGGCTTCATTATGCCTATGGATTGTCGGGGCCTGCACAAGGACACTATTACGTCGATCCCAAGACCCGTGAAGTGGTGAAGGCTACGAACGCCTTTGAACATCCCCAACCCCATGCCTGTTTCATTCAATCGATCGAGGATGATCTCGTGAATGAAAATGGGATCATGGACCTCTGGGTTCGAGAGGCGCGGTTGTTCAAGTACGGTTCAGGGACCGGAACTAATTTTTCAAGGTTGCGGGGCGATGGGGAAGGGCTTTCCGGTGGAGGAAGGTCTTCCGGTCTTATGTCCTTCCTCAAGATCGGCGATCGGGCTGCAGGGGCGATCAAATCGGGGGGGACAACTCGTCGTGCCGCCAAGATGGTCTGTTTAGATTTGGATCATCCGGATATCGAAGAATTCATCGATTGGAAAGTAATCGAGGAACAGAAGGTTGCGGCGATGGTCACGGGCTCAAAAATCTGCGCCCAGCGCCTGAATACCTTGCTGAAAGCCTGTCATACGGTCGATAGCGAAGGGTGTCTAAAGCCGGATCTTGACCCAAAAACGAATCCTGTGTTGCGTGAAGCGCTGGCCCTGGCCCGACGAGATATGGTGCCCGAAGCCTATATTCAACGGATGTTTTCCTATGCGCAGCAGGGCTTTACGCACTTTGTGTTTCACGAATACGATACGAATTGGGACGGCAAGGCGTACCAAACCGTCTCGGGGCAGAATTCGAACAACAGCGTCAGAATTCCGAACGAGTTTTTCGCTGCGCTCGAGGTTGACGGCGACTGGCAATTAACGCGTCGTACGAATGGCAAGGCATGCAAGACCGTTAAAGCCCGTGACCTCTGGGATCGAATCGCCTGGGCAGCATGGATTTGTGCCGATCCCGGTACGCAATACGACACCACCATCAACGAGTGGCACACATGTCCGGAAGATGGTCGCATCAATGCGTCGAATCCCTGCTCGGAATATATGTTCCTGGACGATACAGCCTGCAATCTGGCCTCGCTTAATCTCGCCATGTTCTACACCCCCGACGGACAATTCGAGCTCGAGAACTTTCGGCATGCTGTACGGTTGTGGACGATCGCATTGGAGATCAGCGTATTAATGGCCTCCTTTCCGAGTCGATCCATCGCTGAAAAGAGTTACCAGTTCCGCACGCTCGGATTGGGCTATGCCAACCTTGGGACGGTCCTCATGCGCCAAGGAATTCCCTATGATTCGCCCAGGGCCTTAGCGATATGCGGCGCGATTACCTCCATTATGACCGGAGAGTCGTACGGTGCGTCGGCGGAGATGGCTGCTGAGCTGTGGCCCTTTCCGGGCTATGCAAAAAACCGCGACCACATGTTGCGGGTGATCCGTAATCACCGCCGGGCTGCATACAATGCTCCTCACGAAGAATATGAAGGACTCATGATTACTCCGGTAGGGCTTCAGCCAGAGAATTGTCCGCCGGATATGCTTATTGCAGCCAGGCGGGCGTGGGACCGTGCGCTTGAATTGGGGACGGCCTATGGGTATCGCAATGCCCAAGTCACGGTCATCGCCCCGACAGGAACGATCGGACTGGTCATGGATTGCGATACCACCGGCATCGAGCCGGATTTTGCTCTTGTGAAATTTAAGAAGCTGGCAGGTGGCGGCTATTTCAAGATCATCAATCAGAGCCTGCCGGCAGCCTTGGCGGCGCTTGGGTATACCGTCGAACAGGTGCAAGATATCGTACGCTACTGTGTCGGCGCCCAGACTCTCAAACATGCGCCCTTTGTCAATCATGAGACTTTGCGCCAAAAGGGATTCGACGACGCAGCGCTGGATCGTTTGGAGAGTAGTCTGGCCCAGGCGTTTGAAATCCAGTTCGTCTTTAATAAATTTACTCTCGGGGAAGTCTTTTGTTTGGAAAAGCTAGGATTCACCGAGGTGCAACTAAACGAAGCCAACTTCAACATGCTGAAGGCGCTCAATTTCACACAGGAAGAGATCGCTGCGGCGAACGACTTCTGCTGCGGGACCATGACGGTGGAAGGAGCGCCACATCTAAAGGCCGAGCATCTTCCGGTCTTCGACTGTGCCAATCGCTGTGGGCGAATCGGGCAGCGTTCTATCGTAGTGGGAAAACGGTCGAAGCCGCAAGTGATGTTATGGCGATGGCGGAGAAAATCACGGAGCGTGTCCTCGTTCGATACCTCGCCAAGCGTCGTCCGCTGCCGAGCAGGCGGAATGGGTATACTCAGAAAGCCATTGTCGGTGGGCATAAACTCTACCTGCGCACCGGCGAATATGAGGATGGGACGGTCGGAGAAATCTTCTTGGATATGCACAAAGAAGGCGCGGCCTTCCGAAGCCTCATGAATTGCTTTGCAATCGCCATTTCTCTTGGTCTGCAACACGGTGTGCCGCTGGAGGAGTTTGTTGAAGCGTTTGTCTTTACACGGTTCGAGCCCAACGGGCCCGTGAAGCTAAACGACCGGATTAAAATGTCGACTTCCATCATCGACTACATCTTCCGAGAGTTGGCAGTCACCTATCTTGATCGATATGACTTGGCGCAGGTCAAGGAAGAAGATCTGCGTATGGATTCGATGAAAAAAGACGAGATGGATCCCGAGTGCTTCGAAGAGGAAGCGGATCTTGATGCACTGGCTAAGTCTTCGGTCATTACGGAGCATCTCCCCATCCGTCGGAACGGCGGGAAGGGGAATGGTCATGGGAACGGACACAGTGTCGCGCGACAGGTAGAGATCATGCGCGAGACTGTTACTCTGACCGAGGTACAAGGCGCCAAGGTAAAGGGCTATGAGGGCGATCCCTGTCCTGAATGCAAACAGTTTACGATGGTTCGGAACGGCACGTGTCTCAAGTGTGTCAGTTGCGGCGCGACGAGTGGATGCTCATGAAGATAGCTGAGGATTCCATGAGCACGATTCTTCGCGAACCGAGTATTCAAACAATTCATGATCAGGTCGTGAGCGAAGTGGCGCAGCGCTGGGCCAAGGCCTTTCAATGCAAGGTGACCATTAAGACCAGCCTCGAACAGAATCCATGGGCTGATTCCAGACAGCAAGCCGACATCGTCGGTTGGTACTTTAGCCCGAGCGGTAACAGCATAGAATGGATTGCCGAAGTCGAGACCGAGGAATCTCTTTCAGATCCGGACGCTCGCGCCCGATGGCAACAAGCAGCTGTGCCGGGGATTCCGATGTACCTCTTGATTCCCAGGGGAAACAAAATTGTGGCGGAAAAGCTGGTGGCTGCAGCGGATGTTCGGTTCACCAGCATCTATCAGTACAATTTTTTCAACGGGGACGTCCAGATCCTATAATTGCTATAGTTGCGAGCATATCTTCCACTCAAAAGTGGTGAAGGGTAACTTCAGTTAGTCACGACTTAAGAGGTGGCTTTATGAGTTTTCTGGATCTACTTCCTCAAATCAGCATTCCCTCCATGGAAGCCAAGGGGGTGGATGATCCGACTGTCGCGAGACGTTTTGTGGATCGACTGAAGAGTCGTTTGGTGGAAATGCAGAAGGAGCTTGAGGATGATGAACAACTGGAAGTCGTTGTGTTCCTTCCCTCGGGAACAGCAGTTACTGTGGACGCGGTGGGGTACGAGAGCCCCGCTCTCCTTACGCTTAAAGGCCAGGAGCAGGTGTCGGGTAAAGCATGTGCCATCCTTGTCCATCAATCATCGCTGCAGATCTTGGTCTCCGCTGAAAAGGTCCCGCTCGGACAGGCGAAAAAAGTAATTGTCTTCGAGAGCGAGTAGGTTGAGTTGCGGGCTTCCCAACGGTCTATAGGGGGATCGGCAATCAGCAAGGTCCCTTTTGGTATTCAGGCAGACGCTAGACTTGATTCTTGGCCGGAGACATGAAATCGTATAGCCAGACCTTCGGTGATGCTGCGATAGATTCTGAACAAGGCAGGCTCTGGAGTAACTGACATGCCTACAACGACCCAACTTGTCATTAGTAGTCAGAGTAGGCCTGGTGCCCTCGCCGATGTGGCATCGATACTCGGGGGAGCTGGGGTGAATATCAAGGCATTTTCTGCTCCGGAAGTGACGGGCACCGGTAAATTGCGTTTACTCGTCGCGGATCTGGATGGGGCTCGAGCAGCTCTTAAGGCGGCGAAGATCAAGTTTGTGGAAGAAACAGCTCTTCTACTTAGCCTCGAAAACAAACCGGGCGCTTTGAAGGAAGTGGCTGATCTCTTGACAAAGAGCCGGATCAATATCAGGTGCGGCTACTGCACGCCTTCAAGGGAGGGGAAACGGGCGATTGTCGTCTTAACCGTCTCCAATACCGAAAAGGCCCTAACGATTCTGCGTAACCAATCGCTCGACGAGTTTTGATCAATGCGGCAAAAGCCGCCTCCCACAACCGTTCATGGGCTCGTTGTCGCAGGTAGTCTGTTTATTGGGTTAGCCTTTCAAAGCTGTACCACAGCCCCGCCTCATATCGACCGTTTCCCTGGATACCCTGTAGGATTCGTAGAGCGGGGGGTAGCTTCGTGGTACGGACCAGGCTTTCACGGAAACAAGACGGCCAATGGGGAGCTGTATGACATGCACAAACTGACGGCCGCCCACCGGACGCTGCCTCTCGGGTCCATCGCTGTGGTCCGTTCATTGACCTCCGGTCGCCATGTGACAGTCAGGATCAACGACCGGGGGCCCTTCACCAGGGGACGGGTTCTGGACCTTTCATTGGCGGGAGCCCAAGCGCTGGCCATGACTGGCAACGGGACAGATCATATCGAGCTTCGAGTCGTCGGCTATACGGCCAGGCCAGAAGGAATGGGGGTTCTGCGGATTCAGATTGGCGCTTTCTCGGATCTTCAAAATGCGAGGGCACTTTTCGAGCAATCCAGGAGCCAGTTTGCGGGAGGACGAATCACTCAGGTAGAGATGCCAGAGGGCCGCCGCTATCGAGTTCAAATTGGTCAATTCATGACAGAATCCGAAGCCCATGCGGCAGCAGCTCGCCTAGACCGTAAGTTCAATCTACAATCTTTTGTCGTGCGAGATGATGGGTAGCTTCGGCTGAAGACGGTTGGCATCATCATGCATGAGCAATCTGTCCGTTTCTTGCTCGGAAGGTATTGATTTACTTGCAACTTTGTTTGAATTGCTTGCCTGTGTCTCTTCCCTGTGATAAATCTATCCCCCGTGAACACCAATAGAAGTGCCCAGGTCATTCTAGTCTTGAGATCCTCTGATGGGTGGTCAGAGAGGTATCCCCTCGGTGACACCCGGCTTCTCGTCAGACCAGCCACCTTGGTAGAACGTCCTTAATACACGACTGCCATGGACATCCTCATCCTTTTAGGGTTGATAGGGTTATCCGCCATTATTTCTACTGCCGAGATTGGATTTTTCTCGGTCAATGAAACGCGCCTGAGAGCCCTGGCACAAAATGGGAACAAGCGAGCTGCCAAGGCTCTTCAGCTGAGAAGCGACCCACAAAAGCTCCTTTCGACCATTCTCGTGGGCGATCGTCTGGTGGGCACAGCGACCCCGATGTTTGCCACCTTTATTACGCTGAATGCTTATGGTGGGAAGAGTGCTTTCGAAGAAGCCATCGCTGTGATGGTGGGGATCCTGAC
>JACPZN010000296.1 GCA_016195505.1 Nitrospirota bacterium
CCGCCCCGCCCGCGCAAACCGGACTTTTTTAGCTCGTCAACCACCTGGACCGCCTTTGATTCCTTGACACAACGCTTCCAGGCTTCATAGCCCCCGACCTTGAGATACCCTTCGATGTCCCAAGGGGCACCCTCAAGCTTTTGGACAAGGCGTGGTTCCACAGCAATCGACATCGTCCGTCCTGCGAGAAAAATCGAAAGTTTAGAAGTTGTACTATACGGCTCCGCGTCCGCGTGCGTCAAGGTAACAGACCTAGAATAGGCCTGAATCTCAAGCAGTTAGGGCTATGGGGCCTACGAGGTGCTGGGCATAGAGGGCAACGGAGAAACGGGAGGGATGAGCAGGGGAAACTCACCGGCGGGTCAACCCGCCGGTGAGTGAGCGATGTCTCTATTTAAAGTGGCTGCCGGCCCCCATGAAGAACAACATGGGAATCGAGAGCATGAAATTCACACGCGAGGCGAGCAAAGCCGTTCTGCCCCATTGGGCCATCTCCGGCGGCGCTGGAATTCCCTGGGCTGCAGCAGTAACGGCTGCAATGATCTTCTTCTGGTTTGGCCAGATAATCCCATGGACGTTGCCCATCATGATGATGCCTAAGAGTCCTCCGATGGCCAATGCGACCGCTCCCGTTCCCCCTTTGGAATACATGTAGCCGTACAGGATAACCCCTGCGACCACCGTCACGGTCGCCCCGTGCCGGAACCAATTCAGCGCGACGGGCATCAGTCTTGGAATCACGACGTTCTTGGTCGGCCCATCCAGGCTCTTCAAGAACGCAGCATTGATCAGGTTGAAAAAATACAAGAGGCCGATCCAGGTAATGCCGGCCAGGAAGTGGATCCAGCGAATCACCACGCCGAACCAGTCGACTTCACCGGCCCCAATGCCGCTCAACCCCAGATACACCACTATCAACACGACGGCGAGCGCGAATCCCGCGCCCATCGTCTGTATCGGATCCTCAAGAAATTTCATAGCTCCCTCTCATCGAACGGTTTACTGCTAGGCCGATGTCTGTACTGCAGCCCTTCTCGGAATGTCAAGTGAGTGAAGCACGTCACTCGTCAATGGTCATTCGTCAACCGAGATGCAACCACCACAATTGAGTCGATTGAGGTATGACGCTCGACGGTTTTCCTATGTCATGAGCCGATCGACCGCGGCACAAAGTTCTTGCACGGCGTTTGCGGATGCGTCGAGCGCTGCTCGCTCCTCAACCGTCAGCTCGTATTCCATGATCTGCTCGGCCCCGCCACGGCCGATCTTTACCGGAACACCCACAACCACGTTTTTCAGTCCGTACTCGCCCTCACAGAGAACCGCGCAGGGTAACACCCGCTTCTGATCCTTAACAATCGCTTCAACCATATCCACTGCCGAAGCCGACGGAGCATAGAAGGCGCTCCCCGTCTTCAGCAAACCGACGATCTCTGCACCACCATCCCGCGTCCGTTTGACAATCGCGTCCAGCTTTTCCTTCGACATTAGTTCCGAGACCGGCCTTCCTTTCACCGTCGTATAACGCGGCAGCGGCACCATCGTATCGCCATGTCCACCCAGCACCATGGCCTGCACATCCGTCCCCGGCACGTTTAGTTCAGCCGCAATGAATGTGCGCATTCTGGCAGAGTCCAACACACCGGCCATCCCGATGATTCTCGACTTGGCCAGCCCACTGACGCGGCGCGCGACGTGGACCATGACGTCCAGTGGATTGGTGACAAGAATCAAGATAATTTCCGGCGCGCGAGACACCAATTCTGTCACGACGGATTTCACGATCTTCGCGTTCGTGGCCAGCAACTCATCGCGGCTCATACCCGGCTTTCGAGGAATGCCGGAAGTAATCACGGCGACCGACGAGCCGGCGGTCTCAGCGTAGCCGTTCGTACCGATTACACGGGTGCTATACCCACACACCGGTCCGGCTTGCGAAATATCGAGCGCTTTGCCCTGCGGAACTCCCTCGACGATGTCGACGAGGACGACGTCGTACGCATCCTTTTCAGCCAAGCGTTGCGCCGTCGTCCCGCCGACATTTCCCGCACCTACCACCGTGATCTTCGGGCGCCCCATCCTCTCACCTCAGCCCTTAAGTCCTGTTCCCTTCCCCACCAACTGCTCCTCCTTACTGGCGGGGCCGGAGCATCGTTCACTGCGCGCAGGCACCGAGCACCGACCTTAATCAACAAATTTGATCAATCCGGTCGGCGCGGGGCGCGAGCACATACGATGCTCCGGCCCCGTCAGTGCCCCGCTTCATGCTCCGTCCAGCCTGCTACTTTGAAGTTGATCGTGCAGACAAAATTTTCACCGTCGTAGAAATTCACTTTGATCTTCTTCTTGCCATAGGTTCCTGCCAGAAACTCTTCTGGGTTGTCGACCAGCTCCTGGTAACCGCCGGCCGGATATTCCCCCAGATCGTGGAACACCACGATCATTCCCACCTTCACTTCTTGCAGCACCTTTGCCCGGCAGCGAGGATAGACTTCCCAGAACTTGGCCTCGATCATCTCCTTGGTCGGCTCCGGACGATCTTCGCCTTGCTTCACCGGCTGTCCAAACTTCGCCAATCGGCGCACATAGGGATACTGATGGCCCGTGAACAGCTTGTACAACCATGGTGGAACCGTCGGTCTCTCGGCTAGATTCGCCATCAATTCTCGGTAGCCCGCACCCTGAGCTCGGTTACGTCGTCAATTGCCGATAAATCCGAGGCAGTCTGGTCGGAAGTGCTTCGATGCGATCAATGACACTGTAGTGCACATCTCCGTACATGCGACGCAGATAACTGTCTGCTTCACGATCGATCGTTACGCAAAAGGTATCGACCCCCTCTTGCCTCGCCTCCCGCAGGGCCGCCTTCGTATCTTCTAAGGAGTATTCTTCCTTGTAGTCGCCATCCAAGGGCCGTCCATCACTGAGGAGCATGAGGATGCGGGTCTTTACCTCGCGCGCCAGCAACTTGGCTGTTGCATGACGGATTGCCGCGCCGTCTCGATTCTGCTGGCGAGGGCCAAGGCCGCCCAGCCGATGGGCCGTCGCTGCCCCCAGCCCATCGTCAAAATCTTTGATCGTGAGAAAATCGACAGCGCCACGTCCTTGGCCGGAATAGGCGTAGAGACCATACTGATCACCCACCGCCTCAAGCGCTTCACAAAGGAGCACGAGACTTTCCTTCTCAATGTCGATGACGCGGCGACCTTGCTCAAGCTTTCGGCTCGTCGATCCACTGACATCGACCAAGAAGGCCACGGCTACATCACGCTCTTTCTTCTCGCGCCTGATGTAAACGCAATCGCCACTTTCAATCCCAGCTCTGCCTGCCCCGCTATACGGCGGAACGCCGGGCGACGCAGACTCTCGAAAAACCGGCGCAGCGACTTAATGGCGCTTTCATGGGTCGTCAACGTGGCAGACACGAACTCGTCAGAGCTGGCCTCAGCCGGCCGGTCAACGACACGGCACCAATTCATCCGGTAATCCTGAATCGTATGGTCCCACTCGGGGTAGCAGACGGCCCGTTCGCCAGAAGTCGTCGACTCCGACATCGGCTGCTGTTCAACTTCGAGCGCAAGCAATTCTTCGACGAGCGACGGTAACGACTGCCCGCCGCCCAAGACGTCTCCACTCGTGGGCTTTTGCTCGCCGCGCCTAGCGCTCTGGCCGGTGTCCGATCGCTCTTTCGATCCGCTACCATGATTGGCCATGCGTTCCAATTCCTCCTGCTGCTCGCCGGCTTGTTGCCCCTGTTCTTGATCCCATCTGATGAACTCAGGATTCATGGCACCGCGGTAAACCCAATTGGTCACGGGGCGATATTGGTCAAGCATTTCCTCTGAGGCCGTTGGCCCCACACCAAGATCTTCCGACTCTTGCTTATCCTGATCCCCCTTGATCATCCGGGTGCGAGGCACCAGCAGTTCTTCCATCCGAATATAGACATGATCGACCAGACGAATCGTCTCTTCAGCCGTCGCACCGGTCTCCAGAACAGGCTGGCACATGGTCCAAAGAACGGAGACTTCCTCCTTCAAGGCATTG
>JACPZN010000308.1 GCA_016195505.1 Nitrospirota bacterium
AAAGGCGTAGAGAATTGGAAGGCCCCAAGCAAGCATAGAGATCAATCGAAACGATAACGGGTGACGTGTGGTGGGAGCAGGATGGAACCGTCCCCGAGAGATATCTGATTGGTGTCGGGAGTCTCAGAAGTGTAAACGCTCGGTCCTAGCGTCGGGAGGGAGGACGGCGTCCGCGTCCTCGATAGGACGGACCATGGCTGAGGCCGGGGAGACGGATGGTGACGGTGGTTCCTTCGCCAGGCGCGCTCCCGATGGCAATCGAGCCGCCGTGTTCTTCGACGATCTTCTTGACCGTGGCAAGACCGAGACCAATTCCGGTCCGCTTCGTGGTGAAAAACGGCTCGAATACCTTATCGACGATTTCCGCCGGAATAGGAGCCCCGTCGTTCTTGATGAGGATCTGATCTTCCACGCCGCGCCCCGCGCGGTGCTGAGTGACCTGAATATGGAGATGCCCGCCGGGGCTCATCGCTTCACTTGCGTTCCTGAAAATACTAAGAAAGACTTGCTGGAGCTTGGCCTCGTCGCCTCGAACCGGCGCGATGATGGTCGCATAGTCTTTGGTCACCTGTATCCGCGTGACCTGAAGGTCAGTTGCGACAACGGTGAGTGTGCTCTCGATCACTTCGGGGATTCGGACTAGCCGCCGAGTCAGCTTGAGCGGTTTGGCAAAATCCAAAATCTCGTTCAGGATGGCTTCGATACGGATCAAATTCCGCATGGCGTTTTCGACGCGCGTCTGGGGGTCGAAATCGAGGATCCCTTCACCCGTGACTTCTTCCAATTGGGCGCGGATCGACGCGAGCGGCTCACGCACTTCAGTCGCAAGGAACATGCTGAATTCGCCGATCGCAGCCTGCCGTTCTTGCTTTCGAATGATGGGCTCCGAGGGGCCGGGAACTAACGTAACCCCGGAGGCCCCGGCTGGCCCGGTTGCAGAGGGTTGGCTGGCCGGTGTCGGCGATTGCAGAATGTCCGCAATCTTCATAATAGTCGGCTCCAGCGTGCGGGCATCCGTCTGTTGGTAGCGTCCGGCTTCTTTCGAGGCCAGGGTGATGGTCCCGCCGACTTGTCCCCGGACGAAGAACGGCACGACGAGCGAAGAGAGAAAGCGGTCTTTGAACAGATATTTATGATCGAGGAATCTCCCCTGCGTGGAGGCGAGATCATGATCCACGCGTGGCTTGCGATGGCGGACTGCCCATCCGGATGCCGAGCTGTCGAGCGTGAGGCGGTGGCCAGGCTTCAGATCTTTTTTCCCATCCTTCGGTTCGCTCTTCAGATCGCCGGCCATTCCCAGGACTTCGACATTGCCGGCGAGCGGATCGTAGTGGCAGGCCCAGATACGATCGTAGGCCACGTATTGGTTGGCATCCGTCAGGGCCGCAATTATTTTGTCTTGGAGTTCCGGCGTCAGCTGCGACATCGGAGCCGGGAACATCTCTGCGGGAGAAGGGGACGAAGGGACCGGCTCCTGTGCGACATAGGGCCGGCTGAGCACGACATTCATATCGAATAGGCCTTCGCGATCCAACGCTTTCGTGATGTCGTCGCTGGCCTGTTCCATCAAGCTCTTCTCTTTTTTCGCGAAGGTGGCGTTTTCCTTACGCCCGATGACGAGGAAGCCGTATGTCCGGTTTCGATGCAACAGGGACACTCCGAGCAACGACTTCGTGCCTGGGGTAATCAAGCGGAGGCGAATGGTGCGCCCACCCTCCTGCTCACCGGTGGGGGAGGCTGCAGCAATGGCTGGGGCCGACAGTGTCCGGAGGATTGCTTGGACATCCCGAGGGGTAAAGCCTCGTGCGGCATGGCCGACGAGCGGGCCTTGATCGCGATGGAACACGGCGGCGAGAGCCGCGTCGACCGGCAGTTCGTTGAGCACGGACGTCAAGGTTCGCTGGAGAGATGTCTCGGGAATGGGTTTGTTGTGTGGAGCTGTGGGTGTCATTCGTGAATTGGCGTAGCCAAGCGGGCGTATTGTAACAATGCAGGATAGGCAATTCAATGAAAAGGAACAGCTGACTGGTTTATCTGGTTTGTCTTGTCCATCTGGTTGATTTGGTTCATCTGGTTAATCTTCCTCAACCAAACAAACGAGACAAACCAAACAAACCAAATAACGGTCTTCCTATTCGTCGGGGTTGATAATCTTTGGTGAGCGTTGGGGGAGTGCGT
>JACPZN010000056.1 GCA_016195505.1 Nitrospirota bacterium
ATTTCTCCGGCTTCTTTTTTGTCAACTCTTCAGTCGTGACTGCCGTCATACCGCGACGGCCTGGCGTCGTTGGTCGATACGATTTCAACCCCATGGTTTTAGTCCTGCCTTCCCAAGCTCAACTAGGCGCTTTCGTACATCTCAAGTTTTTCACCCTTCTTGAGAGTCACGAAGGCTTTCTTCCAGTCAGAACGCTTTCCCGCAAACCGTCCGAGCCGCTTGACCTTTCCCCGAACGTTCATAACATTGACCTTCTCCACCCTCACCTTGAGAAGCGCTTCGACGGCTTGCCTGATCTGCACCCGATTCGCATCAGGATGAACCATGAAGCCGACAGTATTTGTCTGTTCACGAAGACCCGTGATCTTTTCCGTCAACAGAGGCTGAACCAGAACCGCGTGCAGATCCATTTTCATGACCAGACCTCTTTCACGCGACTCAGTTCCCGCTCAGGAATCACGACGACTTGGGCTCGAACAATGTCGTAGACATTCAACTGATCGGCGCTGAGGATCTTCACAGCGGCTAAGTTCCTTGCAGCCTGCTGAACACCCGACTGTCCATTGCCGACGATGACCAACGCGTGATCACCTCCGCTGAATTGCCCCAGCGCTTGTGCCAACAATTTCGTCTTAGGCTGTTGCAGCGAAAGATCGGACACGACGAACAACTTGCCCTTCGCCACTTTGGCCGACAGAGCGCTCTGAAGCGCCGCACGATACTTTTTTCTCGGCATCGAATAGGCATAGCTCCTGGGCTTTGGCCCAAAGACACTCCCACCGTGGCGCCAGACCGGCGAACGAAGAGACCCGGCGCGAGCACGCCCCGTATGCTTTTGCTTCCACGGCTTCCTGCCGGATCCGCTCACTTCACCGCGACGCAATGTGGAGGCCGTTCCCCTGCGTTCACAGGCGCGCTGCATAATTACGGCCTCGTGCACCAAAGATGGATGAGGTCCGCAACCGAATACTTCAGGCGGCAGAACGACCGTTCCAACTTTCTTTCTGTTCAAATCGACAACATCGACCGTGGGCATGCTAACCCTTCTTCGACTTGCGAACGACAATGATCCCATTTGCCGCGCCTGGGATGGCTCCACGGACAAAGAGGAGATTTTCATCAGACCGCGACTCGATGACTTTCAATCGCTGCGCAGTGACTCGCTCCGACCCCATATGGCCCGGAAGGGTCTTCCCCTTCCACACACGTGAAGGAAATGAACTGGCGCCGATTGAACCGGGAGCGCGGTGGAACATGGATCCGTGCGACTCCGGACCACCGGAATAGTGATGCCGCTTCACAACACCCTGAAACCCCTTGCCCTTTGAGATACCAATCACGTCAACCCAATCACCTTTCTTGAACATGCCAACCGTGACCGATTGCCCGACCGTCACTTCGCCGTCCTTCTTGAACTCGCGCAACACACGACTGGCAGGCGCCTGGTTTTTCTTGAGGTGGCCTAGCTCAGCCTTGGACAACTTGCGCTCTTTGACCTCGCCAAAGGAGAGCTGAACGGCCTCGTATCCGTCGCGCTCTTTGGTCTTCACCGTTACCACACGGCACGGACCCGCCTCTATCACCGTCACCGGCGTCAAGCGATTCTCGTCGAAGATTTGGGTCATCCCCAACTTTTTTCCGAGCAACCCATTCGTCATCTATCTCCGTCCTTCAGCAAACAGTCGTCACAGTTTGATTTCGACGTCCACACCGGCTGCCAGATTCAGCTTCATGAGGGAATCCATCGTTTCCGGCGTCGGCTCCATAATGTCCAGCAATCGCTTGTGCGTGCGCATTTCAAATTGCTCGCGAGATTTCTTGTCAACATGCGTCGACCGTTGAACCGTAATTTTCTCGATCCTAGTGGGGAGCGGAATCGGACCGACCACCTTGGCGCCACTTCGCCGAACAGTTTCGACGATTTCCGCCACCGACTGATCCAACACTCGGTAGTCAAACCCCCGCAACCTGATCCTGATCCGTTGGTCGACTTTCACTCTTCACTCCTCATCTGTCCGCGGACAGCTCTCCGCGGTTACGCCAGAATTTCCGTCACGACGCCGGAGCCGACGGTCTTGCCGCCCTCACGCACCGCGAAGCGCAGCCCCTGATCCATGGCAATCGGACTGATCAATTCGGCCGTCACACTCACATTGTCCCCCGGCATCACCATCTC
>JACPZN010000323.1 GCA_016195505.1 Nitrospirota bacterium
GAGGACCCAGATGAGGACCACAAAGTTGACGAGTTCGAGTACGAACGTTGTCAAATTCAGTTCCACGAATCACCCTCCACCGTTCCCGCTAGACAGCAGTAGAACGCGTTTACTACTTGTCGGTCACGGCTTCAGCATGTATTCGAGCAACGGATTTCTGAACAGAATGATGAGAACGATCACGAGACAGTAGATCGCCAGCGATTCAATCATGGCTAGGCCGATGAAGAGCGCGCGCGTAATCGAGCGCTCCGCTTCAGGCTGCCGTGCCAGGGCTTCCAATGCCTGGCTGATCGCGCGTCCCATCGCCATCGCGGGAATCATGGTTCCGATGGCAATAGCCAATGCGGCAACGACCGTCGAGGCGAGGGCAAACCAGCTGATGTCACGCATGATTACTCCTGTTTTGAGCTTGTTGCGATTGCTGTGAGTGGATCGCGCCGGCGATATAGATCAACGCGAGCATGCCAAAGATATAGGCCTGGATCAGCGCTTCAATGATGTGCAACATCAACAACGGGATCGGCACCAGAAATCCCGCTACGAGAAGCACCAACAGCGCGGCCATTTCGAGGCTCATGATGTTGCCGAACAGCCGAATAGCGAGGGCCAGAGTGCGCGTGAGTTCGCTCATAAGGTGGAACGGAAGCATGAGCGGCATCGGGGCCAAGTAGTGACGCAGATACGGTCTGAGTCCTTCCGCGTGGATGCCGAACCAGTGGACTGATAGAAACACGAGCACGGCCAATGCCGCAGTCGTCGATAGGTTGGCTGTCGGGGCATGAACGCCGGGAATCAGACCTGACAGATTGGCTACCATGATGAATAACCATAAGGTGGTGATGAACGGGAGAAGTCGCGTCGTCTGCGCAGGCAACACGGCTCGGATCGCCTCATCCGCCGCATCGAGCAGCCCTTCCAATACCACTTGGGCCGGCCCCGGATCGAGGCTTAGCCGCCTGGTCACGATCCAGGATCCGGCCGTGAGAGCTAACATGATGCCCCACGTGATGAGGACCGGCTCTGCGAGGACTACGGGGCCCAGCTGCACCTCTGTCCCTATCAACAGATCAGACGGTCCCATCCGTTACTCCCTTACATTTAAGTAGACGCTCACGGCTCCGACACCCACACCGAGGACAATCAGGCTTAGAGTCCAGCGCATCGAATAGCCGGCGGATAAACCATCCAGCCACCGGCCGACATACGCCCCGACAATCACAGGCACCACAAACAGCAAGCCCAGGGTCCCCAGATAAACGGTCTGTCTGAGGAGGGTGGGCCGATCATGTTCCGCTTGCTTCATGCGGCGAATCTGCTTGGCCACTTCCTCCTTCAATTGGTTCTCGCTTTTCATGACGCAGGATACTCCCCATGGCCCATTCGCCAGAGTCGCTTGAACATTTCCTCTTCCAGCCGATGCAGACTGTCTTTGATAGTGCGCAGGGCGGTCTCTTCTGTAACCAACTGATCTTCGAGCGCCTGGCTGATCTGGCCATACTCATCGTCATGGATATATCGTCGCGTACTCAAATAGAGGTTGTTGCCGAAATAATAGAGCAGGCCGCGCGGCACAGCCAGGAAATGCCAGTGGTTGTCCGTAGTCCGATAGCGCGCGAGTCCGAAGGCCAACACCGTCATCATCCGCGCATGATCGGCAAGAATCCCGAATAGACCCGAGTCGTCCTGACCCACAAAACTCGTGACCTGGTCGATCCGCTCGTAGTGCGTCGCATCCTGCAGGTGAAGGACGAAAGACTTCATACGCGCACGCCTTTCATTGACCCGCGCATGTAGCAACGATCTTCCGGTACATCATCATACTCCCCGCGCAGGAACGCCTCGCAATCGAGGAGCGTGTCGGTCAAAGACACAGAGACACCTTGAATGCCGGTCAGCTCCGTGGTGACATGGAATGGTTGAGTCAGGTACCGTTGGAGTTTGCGTGCGCGGACCACAATGCGCCGGTCGGTTTCAGACAGTTCTTCGATGCCGAGCATGGTCAGGATATCTTCAAGTTCCCGATACCGTGCAAGATGCTCTCTCACTCCTTCGGCAATCCGATAGTGTCGATCTCCCAGAAAATGGCGATCCATCAGCTTGCTCATGGATTGCAGCGGATCCACGGCCGGGTAGATGCCTTTGCTGGCCTGAGCGCGGGTCAGGATAACCAGCGTGTCCAGGTGATTCAGAATACCGCTCACGGCAGGATCCGTCATATCGTCAGCCGGAACATAGACGGCTTGCACGGAGGTGATTGCACCCTTCATAGTAGAGATAATGCGCTCTTGCAGCTCCGCGATTTCCGTCATCAAGGTCGGCTGGTATCCTACCGTCGCAGGCATCCGCCCAAGCAGACCGGAGATTTCACTGCCGGCCTGAACGAAGCGAAACACATTATCCATGAGAAACAGCACATCCTTCTGGAGCGTGTCGCGGAAATATTCCGCATAGGTCACAGCAGCCAGCCCCACACGAAACCGAACTCCAGGGGATTCGTCCATCTGGCCGAAAATCAGCGTCGTCTGCGGCATCACGCCGGCTTTCTGCATCTCATGCCAGAGTTCATGCCCCTCACGAATCCGTTCACCTACCCCGGCGAACACCGACACCCCGCGGTGCAACGCCACGATGGCGTGCATGAACTCCGTAAGGAGTACGGTCTTTCCAATTCCGGCACCGCCAAATAATCCAGTCTTGCCGCTTCTGATAAAGGGAAAGAGCAGATCCATCACCTTAATGCCGGTCTCAAGAATCCCGCTCGCGGGTTTCGTTTCGTGCAGCGGAGCCGGTTTGGCCAGAATGTTGCGAAATTCACGGGTCGCGAGCGGCGGTCCTCCGTCCAACGGTTCACCAAATACATTCAAGACTCGGCCCAGGCAATCAGGAGCAACAGGCACATGCACGGGCGCCCCCGTATTGAAAACGGGCATGCCGCGACGAAGTCCGCTCGTTCGATGTAGCGTGATGGCACGCACGTGGCGCTCATCGAGATGCTGATAGACCTCGAAGGTGTATGTCTCATGGTCTAAGGCCGAACACAACGCCTGGTGCATAGGAGGAAGACGATTGCACGAGATGTCCACGACAGGGCCATGCACCTCAGCGATGATTCCGATCGGACTACGGTCATCGAGAACTTGCTTGGGATGAGTCACTGCATCGACGTTTTGCATTGTGTCCTTCTAGAGAGCACGTTATCCAGATCATCACCAGGTGAGGGAGCAAGCGGAATACCCGAAACTTACTTAACCGATGAGCGGATGCCACTGTGACTCCCAACTATCTTGCTGCACACACAAAACCGTGACAAATGATCCGCAAGCGTCATGAAATCGTGATCGGGCGTCGCTCTCACTTCCGTTTCGAAAAGATCTCGCGCCGAAACAAAGAGAGAGATGCAAAGCGACCTACGACCTCCTGATCGGGCATCGTCGTATCCGGAGACATTGCGGCACATTGGCTCCTTGCCTGTCAGAGCCTTGCGGATCAACGCAGCGTCTTCAGCCAGGCTTGAATGTCGGCCATCTGCTGTTCGGTGACGGCTCCCTTCAACGGCGGCATCACGTGTCGGCCTTCGTAGACGATCTTCCAAAATGCCTGGTCGTTCGAGAGGACGGGATTGTTTGCCAGCCGGGGGCCGATTCCACCGGACGCTCGCGCGCCATGACACACAATGCAACTGGCCTGATACAGCTCCTCGCCCCGGTTACTATCCCCGGATGATCGCTTCGGCCTGGTGTCAGTGGAGCTGTCTTGCGCTGTCCCTTGTGAGCCAACATCACCGGCCCGAGCATCATTGCTGATGAGGTGTGCAGGTATCCCTAAGAGGCCGGTCCAGAGGGCAATGGAGATCAGGACATTGCGCATGGACGAGGTCCTCTCTTTGGTCACGTATCCCACCCCAATGCGATGATTATTCATCTGTTGGGTTGGGGTCCTTCCTTAAGAGCGCAAGGTAGACCAGCGTATCGGCGAGGTCCTGATCCGTCATCGTCGTATCGGGGAACATACCGGTTCCCGGATGGCCCTCACGAATGGCGCGAACGCGCTGTTTGTCACCCTTCAGTTTCTGGCCAATCGGATTGCGCAGATCGGTGGGTGGAGGATTCAGTCGCGCGATGAGCGCGGCGGTATCCGCTTCCAGTCGAGGTTTCCTGCCGAGATATCCGTCGATCCCATGACAGTAGTAGCACACGCCTTTCCCGTTGAAGACCTCCCTGCCCCGCCCCGCATTTCCCTTCATTTTCGCGCTCGGTTGCGATGAGGAGGAACCGGCCCAGGCGTTCGTGTCAGAGCGGTATGTCGACTGAGTCGCCAGCCAGCCCGCTAGAAGGAAGCCAGCAAGAGAGAGTCCCACGAGAATCTTACACACCGAGTCAGGCATCACATCACCTCTTGGATCGATCCCCGTCAGTGCTGCCCGCCACCGACGTCGTAGCGATCCTCTGTAATATTCTTCATGTTTCGGAAGACCGTTTGGCGCTCTTCCGCGCTGGTCACGTTGTCGATGGATGGATAGAGCACCCGCTCCTCCTTCATGTTATGAGCGCCGAGTAAATTCAATAAGGCCTGCTCTTCTTGGTCGCTTTCCGGATTCTGGTCGGCCACCTTCTGGTGGATGGCCTCGAGCTGCTGCCCGATCTGGCGATGTTCGTTCCGCATGACGGATGTCGGCCCGCCTTCGGACATCCCGGTTTTCTCTTCCCAGAGGGGAAACAGCAGATCCTCCTCCCAGACGATATGACGCTGAAGGCCGATCTTGAATTCTTTGAACGCTTCCTTTGCCTCGGCAAAATCCGACCGCTTCAACCGTTGAAACGTCTGGAACAGCTCATCCAGCCGGTCATGATCCTGTTCATAGAACGCACTGATGGTTTTCTGCTCACTCATGCTTCCTCCATTTTTCGAAAAAGCAAAGAGCTTATGGCTGATAGCTAATAGCGTATGGCCCGAGCAAAGAGGGATTCGTTCGCTTGTGCCATAGGCTATAAGCCATAGGCTCTGATTCCTGTGACATCCCTTCACGACGCATCTCGCACCTTGTACTCCAGATGACAGGCCACGCAGGCCTTCAACAGGTTATTGAACGGCGGCAAGATCTGCTTCAGGTCTTTGGTGGGAATAACGCGCGCCAACTCCTCCGCCGCTTCGTGGTGCGCCATCGCCAGATCGTGATAGGCTGCAGGAAACTTCTCCGGCTGTTGCTGCGCCATGGCCTGTCGATGCATGAAAAAGCCGAGGTGCGATTCAGTCAGGCCTTTCGCCAACTCGTAGTCCTCCTCAACCAATGCGTTCACGATCACTTGAATGGTTTCCAGGTGCTGCAACATCACTGCGCGATGTTCTTTCCCAGCCGATGCCGACAGCGGAATCGGATACCTGGTATCCGAGGTCAGATAGGGATTGGGCCTCTGCTCTTCATGGCGATGTGCTACCTCGGTGCAACCACCGAATAACACGCCACAAAAGGCCCCCAAGGCTAACCCTCCTAGGATGGCCTGTTTCCCACTATATAATAGGGGCGGTGAAATTCGAGACATTTTAGACCATTGTTAATACAATCAATGAGTTAGCATCGTCAGGCCGTCTTTTCTGCCTTTTTCACTTGCTCCCAGTAGGCATTCACTCTTCCCTGAATATGGGCGATCGCATCCGTCTGCACCGTCGGCTCGAACAAATGGCGGAACCGTCCTTGAAGTTTGAGATAGTCTTCAACCGGATAAAGCTTAGGCATATAGGTATGCTCTACCTCACCGTTGATCGCTTCTTTGAGCGGCCAGAGTCCGCACTCTACGGCTAGTCGCGCCACATTCGGTGTATAGGCCGGGTCAAACAGCCACCCGGTTGGGCAAGCCGCAAACGCAAGGAAGAGTTTGGGACCCGGATACTGCGCTGCGCGCGCGAACTTCTCTTCGAGGTCGAGCGGAAACCTCGGCGATACTGTTGCCACATAGGGAGGCTTGTGCGCCCGCCAAATTTCAAAGATGTCTTTCTTCTCCTGCCTGGTGCCGATTGGATGCTGTACGGCGCAGGGTGAAGTCGTGGTGCGGGCTCCGTAGGGTGTAGATGGACTCAACTGGACGCCGGTGTTGCCGTAGGCCTCATTGTCGTAGCAAAAATAATAGAAATCGAGTTTTCTGGTGATGGCCCCCGATGTCGAGGAGAGTGCCATGTCGTAAGTCGAGCCATCTCCGCCTAATACGACCACACTCACATCTTCTTCTTTTGGCAGCCGTCCTTTGGCGATCAACACATCGAGCGCGTCGCGCACGCCCTGTGCACCGGCCGGCGCCGATCCCATCGTCGTGTACAGCCAGGAGGCATCGAGGGGGGTAAATGGAAAGGTGGCAAGGTTGGTGAAGCAGCCCGCGGCGTTCACGTAGACGACCCGGCTGCCGAGGACTTTGGATGCAAGCCGCAGGGATTCGAGCCCGCCACAACCGGCGCAGAGCGGCGTTCCGGGGAACACGTGTTCTTCGCGCGGGATCTGATGCAGCTCCTTAAAGATGTGGGGTTCCCAGGCCATGCCCTCTCTCACCTGCCC
>JACPZN010000324.1 GCA_016195505.1 Nitrospirota bacterium
ACTAGCCATAATGAGCCCAGCGTAAAACAAGACGATGGCCGGCATCGATGGAGCAGGGATGTGCCACTCTCCACCAGGAAGTCCGGCGCACCAGCGAAGCCCCTGGATCATCCATGTGAGTAACTGCTCCTGGCCCTTTCCCATCACCAAATCCTTGGTATCTGCCACAACTGCCCATACTCCAGCAATTAACCCAAGCGGTACCAAGATGATCCCTGTATAGGGAATTGCAATAAGGTTCGTCAGGATTCCCATCCAAGGGACCTGGTTGAAATAAACGGCGACCAAAGGAAGAGTAGCCAAAGTCACTGCCCCGCTCATTAACAAGGCATCACGACCATAGCGGGCGACAGTACGCGTGAAACTCCTCTCGCAATATGCCGTCCCCTCGTTCCGTCGCCTTAACCACCAGGCGGTTTGGATAATAATGAGCACGGAGAGAAAGGACAGCTGAAACGAAATATCGAAGATCGCACGGGGATCGTGCAACACAATGATAAGTGCCGCCACCGCAATAGCATGGTACAGATGACGTTCGTGCCCAAGCCACAGTGCGATCAAAGCTAGCGAAATCATCACCAGAGAGCGAATGGTCGCCAGCTCAGCCCCGGCCAGCCACGCATACAGCGCCACTGTCGGCCAGGTCAGGAGCATCGCAACCCTCGAGGGAGTGATTGTCCGAGACAGTGCCAGAAGGAGCGTAGACGGGAGCCGTAGGACGATTCGCTTCACTAGCCAGAAAATCACCAGGGCGACCAGACCAAGATGCGACCCGGAAATTGACAGAAGGTGGGCAGTGCCCGTCACCATGAACCATTCTTGAAGCTCTGGGTGAAGATACCCTCGTTCCCCGATCACGATACCTAAAAAGATCCCAAGCGCCGGCTGGTGCAGCGTGTGGAGCGCCGCATCCCGAATGACTTCCCTCCAGTGATCGATCTGATTCCAAGCAACCCAACGCCATGAGCCAGCGCCTGATTCCAACAACTGCACCGCATCGGATCCTGTGACAGTGGCCACGAGATCGATCCCCTGACGGTCCAAATAGGCGGCGTAGTCGAACCCCCCAGGATTCAGTGACCCAATTGGGGGGTGGACCTTTGCACGGAACACAATCCGATCCCCTTGATGCAGCGTACCGCCCGGCTCTCGCCACACGAGACGCACTCGTCTCGATTCTTGAATGGCCTCATCGGCTTCGATAAGGACGGTTTGGCGTCCAGGACCATGCTGAACTGGAGCCACGATACGGCCGGTCATCTCGATTTGAAGAATGTCGCGACGGTTCGGAGGAGGCTGATGAGAAAACGGAGGGGGAGTAGCTGTACTCCAATACAGAACTCCAGAAAGGAGGAACAAGTAAAGGAATAGGGTGTGACGCCCTTCGAGAAGCGTCACCCGTTCGAGGAGACTCAACCCAATGGCGACGATTCCCAACAGGCTGGAGAGGGCGATCGGAAAGAATGGGATCTGCGACCCACAAAGGAGGCCAAAGAGAAACGCGACTGTGAGGGATGGCAGCATGAGCCGCCCTCATGCAGAGAGAGGCACTTAGCCAATATGCGCCCGTATGACGCGAGCGAGATCCTCGGCCAATTCCTTGATCACGGTGTCCTTCTCTCCTTCCACCATGATCCGCAACAGCGGCTCAGTCCCTGAGTACCGAACGACCACGCGTCCGCTGCCGTTGAGCCGACGTTCGCTCTCTCGTATTGCTCGATCGACATCGGGAATCGATTCCAAGACCGGTTTCTGCTTGACCTTCACATTCAGCAATACTTGTGGGACCGCAGACATTGCTTTGGCCAATTCCGACAAGGGCTTTTTCGTCCGCTTGATAAGAGACAGCATTTGCAGAGCGGAAATGAGTCCATCCCCGGTCGTATTGTGGTCGAGAAAGATGAAGTGTCCTGATTGCTCCCCGCCGAAGTTATAGCCCTCGGCTAACATAAGTTCCAGCAAGTAACGATCGCCGACTGGGGTTCGAACCAGCTTTATTCCGGCCTTCGCCATCGAAAGCTCCAACCCGAAGTTGCTCATCACGGTCCCCACCAGCGTCTGCTTGGCCAACAACCCATTGTGGTGAAGGTCGAGTCCCAAAGCCGCCATGACATGATCGCCATCCACGATCGTCCCTTGCTCGCAGACGAAGATCGACCTGTCTGCATCGCCGTCCAAGGCTATCCCGATATCGGCTTTGTGGTGACGCACCGCTTCTTGAAGCTGTTCAGGATGGACGGCCCCGCAACCAGCATTGATATTCATGCCGTCTGGCTTGTTTCCGATCACTTCGACCTTAGCTCCTAGCTCCCTGAGGACGGTCGGCGCCACCTTATACGCCGCACCATTGGCGCAATCCACGACGAGTTTGAGTCCTTGAAAGTCCAAGTCCTTGGGCAGAGATCGCTTGGCAAATTCGATATACCGTCCTTCAGCATCGTCTAGACGATAGGCCTTTCCAATAAGATCCGCAGTCGGTCGCAGGTGACTGATTTCATCGGATACAATCAACTCTTCGATCCTCGCCTCTACCTCGTCGGGGAGTTTAAAACCGTCGCTCGAAAAGAACTTGATCCCATTGTCCTGATAGGGATTGTGCGAAGCTGAAATCACCACACCCGCATCCGCCCGCAGACTGCGAGTCAAGAATGCGATGGCCGGCGTCGGCATCGGTCCGACTAAGAGGACATCGACGCCCATGGAACAGATCCCTGCCGTCAAGGCGGACTCCAGCATGTAACCGGAAATACGGGTGTCCTTGCCGATGACAATTTGATGGCGTCCGGCCCGCCGCATGAAGATGTGTGCGGCCGCCCGACCCAACTGCATCGCTGTCTCACTGGTCATGGGCTCGAGATTGGCGACGCCCCGGACCCCGTCGGTTCCGAACAACTTACGCATAATGTTCCTGCCTGGCCGATGACGCCCCAGCTCTGATCGCCGTTGCCACTCTGATGACATCCGCCATCATCGCGACATCATGGACACGCAGGATCTGGGCGCCTCGATCGACCGCGAGCGCGACCGCCGCGGCTGTTCCCCATTCCCGATGATCGGCAGCCCGATCAACAAGTTGACCGATGAAGGCTTTCCGCGAAAGCCCGACAAGCAGCGGACGGTTCAGCATCGTGAAGGATGAAAGCTGGCCTAATAGATTAAGGTTATGGGACAGCAGCTTACCAAAACCGATGCCTGGATCAAGGAGGATGTTCGTTTTGGCAATCCCCGCCTCCTCGGCCGCCTGCATGCGCTCATTGAGAAAGTGTGCAACCTCCGCCACCACATTTTGATATTGCGGTGCGTTCTGCATCGTCTGCGGAGTCCCTTGCATGTGCATGAGGACAAGAGCTGCAC
>JACPZN010000021.1 GCA_016195505.1 Nitrospirota bacterium
GGTGTGGACTACGACCTTCGCAAGTATGAGCCCTATGGTGCGTACCCAAAATGTGAATTCAGTGTGCCGGTCGGAAAGAACGGCGATACCTACGATCGGTATTGGATCCGTGTGATGGAACTCTATGAGAGCGTGAAGATCATTCGGCAATGTCTCGAACAAATGCAGGACGGCCCTATCATGGCGGACGTACCAAGCGTGACGCTCCCTCCAAAGGAACGGGTCTTCACGAATCTCGAGTCGATGATCCAGCAGTTCAAGCTTTTCTCTCAGGGGTTCATGGCCCCTCCCGGAGAAATTTACTGTGGCACTGAAGCACACAAGGGCGAACTGGGCTTTTATATCGTCAGCACGGGCGGAGGAAAGCCCTACCGCCTCAAGATCCGCGCCCCCTCGTTCATTCACATGGGCGCGTTCGATCATATGGCCCGAGGCTACATGATCTCTGACGCTTGTACGATCTTTGGAAGCTACGACATCGTCATGGGCGAGGCCGACCGCTGAAGAATGTGGTGTTTTGGTAATCTGGCGATTTGGCGAGGTTTCCAGATCCGAGTCAATCACGAAATCACCAAATCGTACTTGAGGAAATACAAATGGGACTGAAGCCGGCTACTAATCCCGACGTCGAAGCCGCAACGATTGCGCTGAACATCGACGGAGAAACTGTCACTGCGAAGGATGGCGTATCTCTGTATGACGTCATCGCGATGACAGGCAAAATCATCCCAGCCATGTGCTACCACTACACCTTCGATCCGTTCGGTTCCTGCGGCATGTGCCTTGTCATGCAAGAGGGAAAGAAGGCTCCTGTCCGGTCTTGCACAGCCAAAGCGACGGCGGGAATGGTTATCCGCACCGAGGGAGAGGATCTCTTTCTAGCTCGTAAGAAAGCCGTCGAAAAACATCTCTCCGTGCATCCCCTAGACTGCCCGGTGTGCGACGCAGACGGCCATTGCGAGCTGCAGGATATGGCATTCCAGCATGGCGTGACGAATCTTGCCAATGCCAAGCAGAAATTTATTCCCGAGGACACTCGCAGCCCGGTCCTGGACTTTAACATGAACCGTTGCATCGCTTGTGCTGAATGCATCAACGTCTGCAAGGACGTGTTGATGATCGATGCCCTGCAGTTCATGAAGAAGGGCGGATTCAATCAGGTGGTCCCGAAGGGCGACGTCGCACTCGATTGCGAATTCTGCGGAGACTGTCTGGCGGTCTGCCCGGTCGGAGCCATTACCAACAAATTCTCCAAATATCTGTACAAACCCTGGCAGATGAAGAAGACGACCACCACCTGCAACTATTGCGGGGACGGCTGCCAGATGTATTTGGAAACGAAAGATGCGGAAGTGATCCGCGTCACGTCTCCGTTATCCTGGAAGAACAAATGGGGCGACCGATCGGAAACGGCCAAGGGACATGGCGGTCTTTGCGTAAGAGGGCGCTTCGGATTCGAATATTTGGATGGCAAGACTCGGTTGAAGCAGCCGTTGGTCCGGACAGGCAATCAACTGGTTGAAAAACCCTGGCTTGAGACCATGCACCTGGTCGTGGACCGTTTCACGGAGATCAAGTGCAAGCACGGTGCCAATGCCATCGCAGGCCTGATCACCGCACGCTGTACCAACGAAGAGCTGTACCTGTTTCAAAAACTGATGCGCGTCGGGTTTGGAAGTAATCACCTCGACAGCAGTGCTCGCTACGGGCATATGAACTTTGTTCGTGCATCGAAGCACGCCGTCGGGCTCGGACGGACTGCGAACGATTGGGAGGATCTCACCAAGGCGAAAGCCATCCTCCTGATCGGCTCGAACATCACTGAGACGAACCCGCTGACCGCGGTGCGGATCAAAGAGGCGATTCGCGTTTACAAGGCTCAGCTGGTGACGCTCGACTCCGCCGTTACGAATATGGCCAAACTGGCTTCCCATCCGTTCCTAATCAGACCCGGTACAGAAGGGTTAGTCATCGATGGGTTGGTGAAAGCGACGATTGACCAGGACTTGGTGGACGAAGAAGCCACCAAGAAACATCCCAAGGCGTTCGAAGCCCTCAAGACCGCGGTGGCAGGTTTCTCGCTGGATCAAATCGCGGCACAAACCGGTCTCACGACAGACGTTTTTAAGGAAATCGCGGCCATCTTTGCGGAGTCACCGCGCTCGATCATTCTGTGCGCGGAAGGCATCGTTAGAAGGGCGAACGGCTACCAGAATGTCTTGAAGCTCATCGACTTGGCCTGGATCACTGGCAAGCTTGGTCAACCCGGTTGCGGTGTGAACACTGTGACCGAGGAGCCGAATGAACAGGGTGCGGTCGACATGGGCGTGGCGCCTGAATTCCTACCGGGGCAGGCCCGGTTCGACGATCCCGCTGCCCGCGACCGATTCGAGAAGGCCTGGGAGGTATCCCTTCCGGCCGTTGGTACTGGGGCGCACCTCGTTGAGATTCTCAAGCGTTGCAAGAGCGGCCAAATCAAAGCCTTGTATGTGCTCGGAGAAAACCCACTTGCGACGCTGCCAGCATCGATGGAAGTACGAGCGGCCCTTGAGCGGCTGGAGTTGCTGGTGGTCCAGGATCCGTTCCTGACCGAGACAGGACGGCAGGCTCACTTCGTACTGCCTGCCTGCACCTATGCTGAGAAAGACGGCACCTTCACGAATCTCGAGGGCCGCGTCCTCCGTGTCCGACAAGCGATGGATCCCATCGGGGAGAGTCTGCCGGATTGGCACATCATGACCTCCCTTGCCAATGCGATGGGATGCCAGTGGGAGTATCAATCGACTAACGACATCCAAGCCGAGGTCATGAAACTCTTGCCCGGATACTACAACCTCGGTCAACCACGCAAAGTCACGCCGGCGCCGGATCAATATTTGGCCAACGGATATGTGGCGGAGGTCGGTGCCCGTTATCGAGGGACGGCGGCACCTATAGAGAGCAAGCGTCCCTTCGCCTTGCTGATGGGCCAGGTGCTCATGCATTCGGGCAAGATGTCGACGGAAGCTCCTGGGCTCATCAAAATTTCGCCGAACACAGGCAAACTGCGAATGAATGCTCAGGACATGGAACGACTAGGGTTACAGGACAGCACGAAAGTTCGCCTGACCTCCGAACGAGGATCACTTCAACTCGGGGTCCAACCCGACCAATCCGTCGCGCCCGGCACCTGTTTCTTCCCCGAACACTTTAACGAACCGCCGGTGAAAGACTTGATGACTGTGTCGGTCGATGCTACAACGGGTGTCCCGTCTTTCAAGCAGATCTGGGTGAGTGTTGAACAAGCGTAAGCGGATGCCTATGTTCGCCCGTCAGTGATGTAGGAGACTTCAATGAGCGTTGCCGCCCTGACCAAGAAGATTCTCCATGCCGCGTTGTTCTATGAAATTTGGGATGCGATGAAGGTCACATTCCGGCACATGTTTCATCGGCCGATCACGTTTCAATACCCGCGCGAACAACGGACAATCCCGGATACCCATCGAGGCGCTCTTGGATTGCTTCGATACGATGATGGTCGCGAGCGTTGTGTCGGCTGCGACCTCTGCGAAGTCGCCTGCCCCTCACATTGCATCAAAGTGATCAGCGCGGAGGACCCGACCCGTCCGCTGCAGCGCTATGCCAGCGAATTCTATATCGATGTGACGAAGTGCGTGTTCTGCGGCTATTGCGTCGAAGCCTGCCCGGTCAACGCGCTCGCGATGACCAAGATGTATGAATACTCCACCCACGACAAGCGCACGTTGCTCTTCGACAAGAAGCGGCTCTACGACATCGGCGAACGTCATCTCGATGATGCGAAAAAATATCTGTATGCCCACAACCAGGAGAAAAATGCCGAGGAGAGCCGCGAGTACCGGTACTACTTCCCCCAGTCGGTACTGAAGTCGACCCAACCGCCTCCCAAGCATCTGAGCTGAGTCGAAGACATGGTTGCAGTGCTTTTCGCGTATTTCGCATTGGTGAGCGTTGTCGCCGGCGTCCTGACGGTGGCGTTGAAGAACCCCGTGCACTGTGGCCTCGCCCTGCTTGCGCTGTTGCTCCACGTTTCCGGCCTCTTCGTCTTGCTGAATGCCGAGTTCTTGTGGGCCGTCCAGGTGATCGTCTACGCCGGCGCGATTTTGGTGCTGTATCTCTTCGTACTGATGTTGCTCAACCTCAAGACCGACGAGCGGTATTTCCACCCCTCGTACCTCTACTTCCTTGGTCCAGCTGTTTTGGGATCACTCTACGTACTCGTTCTGCTGTTGCGGTCTCCATATGGAGGCGCAAAGGGCGATGCGCCTGCCGCTGCCGTGCTGCAAGACGGGGATACGTCCGCGGTGGGCATCAAAATGTTCGGCGACTACCTCTTGCAGTTTGAAATCGTCGGTGTGTTTCTGCTGGGGGCCATCATTGGCGCCGTCGTGCTGGCTAAAACGCCGAAACCGCTGGATGCGAGGAAAGACTGAACCATGATCCCGCTGTCCGCCTATGTGACCGTGAGCGCAGTGCTCTTTATGACGGGGCTCCTGGGGGTGCTCATCAGACGCAACTTCATCATCGTGCTGATGGCCGTGGAAATCATGATGAACGCCGCCAATATCAATCTGGTCGCGTTTTCGCACTATCTGGAGTCCATGGCCGGCCAGCTCGTCGCCCTCTTCATCATTGCCATCGCCGCCGGCGAAGCCGCCGTCGGATTGGCCATTATCATCGTCGTCTTTCGTGGGAAGATCTCTACGAACGTGGATGAAATGAATCTACTGAAGTGGTAGCAGGATGTTGAAAATGGCGTTGCCCATCGACTAGCGTGGGGTTCGGTCGGCCTGTCGTTCCTCTGTACCATCGGCGTGTTCATCGACGTCTTACGGACCGGGGTTGCTCATGAGGTCATCGCTTACCAATGGATCTTCGGCGGCGACCTCACGATCAATTTAGCCTACTTGGTTGATTCACTGACCTGCGTCATGCTGCTCGTGGTGACCGGTGTGGGCTTCCTCATCCATGTCTATTCGGTCGGCTACATGCACGGAGAAGCGGGATTCACGCGCTTCTTCACCTACATGAACCTCTTCATGGTCTCCATGCTGCTCCTCGTCATGGGGAACAACTATGTTGTTCTCTTCATCGGCTGGGAAGGTGTCGGACTCTGTTCATATCTCTTGATCGGGTATTACTACGAGAAAGTGTCGGCTGCCAAAGCGGCAACCAAGGCCTTCGTGGTGAATCGTATCGGTGACGCTGGTTTCTTACTGGCTATCTTTCTGATCTTCGTCAACTTCAAGACACTCGACTATACCAAAGTCTTTGCGCAGGTCGGCCAACTCTCGCCGGAGATGGCCACGGCAATTGCGCTCTGCCTCTTGGTGGGAGCCATCGGCAAATCAGCTCAGCTTCCCCTCTATACCTGGTTGCCTGACGCCATGGAGGGCCCGACCCCGGTCAGCGCGCTGATCCATGCTGCCACCATGGTGACGGCGGGTGTCTACATGATCGTCCGCAACCATGTCATTTTTGATCTGTCCCCTACTGCGATGGGCATCGTGGGTCTCATCGGAGGCTGTACGGCGCTATTCGCCGCGACGATCGGCCTGGTCCAAACCGACATCAAGCGGGTTCTTGCATATTCGACGGTCAGCCAGTTGGGCTACATGTTCCTGGGCTGTGGCATCGGCGCTTACACGGCCGCCATCTTCCACTTGATGACCCATGCATTTTTCAAGGCGCTGTTGTTCTTGTCCGCCGGGTCAGTGATCCACGCCTTGTCGGGCGAGCAGGACATCAGAAAAATGGGGGGCCTCAGTAAAAAAATTCCCTGGACCTATCGTCTATGGCATGGCCGCGATCGGCGCCCTTCTGACATCCTTTTATATGTTCCGTCTGACATATTTAACCTTCTATGGTTCATCCAGGATGGATCATCATACAGAGGAACATGTGCACGAATCGCCGATGGTGATGATCGGCCCGTTGATGGCACTCGGGTTCCTGTCGCTCGTCGGGGGACTGGTCCTGGGATTTCCCCCGGAACACGGTTGGCTCCATAAATTTCTGGGACCGGTCGCTGGGGTAGCCGGCGAACATGAGGCCGGCGTCGGGCTGGTGTTCCTGTTGATGGGAATGGCGACGGCCATCGCCTTAATCGGATGGGGACTCGCACACTTTCTCTATAGCGTGAGCCCCTCAACGGCTGATGGATGGGCCGCGAAATTCTCCGGCGCCTATACGACGCTGCTCAACAAGTACTACGTCGATGAACTGTATGACCTCGTGTTCGTTGAACCTACAAAACGTCTTGGAGAGTTTCTCGATTGGTTTGATCGCACGGTCGTGGACGGCATCGTGCGTGGAGTCGGACACCTTGCAGATTGGGGTTCCGCTGGATCGACCTGGGTCGAGAAGCACATCATTTATGCCGGACTGAACGTGATCGGATACGGAAACCACCTCGCGGCGCGCCAGGGACGAAAAATGCAGAGCGGAATGGTCCACCACTATGCCGCGATCATCGTGGCAGGACTGTTTCTATTGGCCCTTGTGGTCCAAATTGTCATTCAGATGTAGGTCTTGATACCTCGAGCGAGACAGTAATCATGTTGGAAGAACTCACGGCTGGGTTCCCGATTCTATCCTGTATCCTCTTTCTGCCTGTCATTGGCGCAGCTGTGCTCTGGCTGCTTGACGATGAGGATATGGTGCGGACATCGGCCCTGACGATCGCGCTGGTCGAGCTTGCCCTCTCCATCTTTGTGCTGCTGCGCTTCGTGCCGGAGTCCGCTGCGATGCAATATGCAGAGCATGTCCGGTGGATTCCCGCGTTAGGCATCAGCTATCACCTCGGTGTCGATGGGATCAGCGTGCTCTTCGTCGGACTCACCGCCTTTTTGACTGTGTTGGTGGTGGTCTACTCCTGGGACACCATACGCCATCAAGTTAAACTGTACATGATGTGTCTGTTAGCGCTCGAAACGACGACGATGGGCGTGTTCGTGTCGCTGGATCTGATCTTGTTCTTCGTTTTCTGGGAGCTGATGCTGATTCCCAGCTACTTCCTCATCAAACTTTGGGGCGGAGGTGCCGAACGCCATTATGCTGCTCTGAAGTTTGTCCTCTATACGCTCTTAGGCAGCGTTTTCATGCTGGTGGGCATCGCCTTGCTCAACATCAATTTCCACCAATGGGCTTCCTTGCATCACACCGATCAGGTCTATTCATTCGATTTGCTTGAGCTGCTCACCGTGCCGATTCCTATCAATCAGCAGCTCCTTATCTTCTGGCTGATGTTCATGGGCTTTGCTTTCAAAGCGCCGGTGTTTCCGTTTCACACGTGGCTGCCGGATGCGTTGATGGAAGGTCCTATCGGCATGGCCGTGGTGTTGGCCGGACTCAAACTCGGCACATTCGGCTTCATGCGTTTCAGCATTCCGCTGCTCCCCGATGCATCCAAAAGCGAGACGGTCGTTACCGTGGTCGTCGTCCTTGGCCTCTGCGCCATCCTCTATGGAGCCTGGATGGCCTTGATCCAATCGGACTTCAGGCGCTTGCTGGCCTATAGCAGCATCAGCCACTTAGGCTTTATTGTTGTGGGACT
>JACPZN010000313.1 GCA_016195505.1 Nitrospirota bacterium
CTCTCCTGGTTTCACGACATGGATCGTCGCACCCATTTTGGAGACAGGCGCTGGCTCTGCAACCGCCGCCATATCCCTGGCTCGCAGATCCTTGGGCAAATCATCCCGCCCTCCACCAAGATCATGAAGGGAATCCGTCTGTGCTCCGGACTTCTTCTGCTTGGCGGAGGAGAACGCTCCCCCCTTGCGCATATCTTCGACCGCTTTCCGCTCGAGTAACGCCGATTCCTTGATGGCCTCCGCCTCTTCTTGGAGACGGCCCATCTGTTCACGCGCCGACTGCACTTGCGCTGACAACTCCCGATTGCGGGCTTCGAATTCAGCCAGCTCGTTCTTGGTTCGCTTTACCTCGCTGTCGAGCTCTGCCGTTCGCTTTTCTTCCTGCGCCAACAAACGCTGGAAATTCAGACTTCGCGCCTTTTCCGCATTGTATTTTTCCTCCAGCACGACACACCCGCTCACCAGCGGGCCGCAGCAGATCACGGCCATTCCAAGAAGTATTTTCTTCGAGATGCGGCTCTTCACTCCGCTGTCCTCCTTCTGCATAAGTCCCTCCTTTGACACACTTCAACCCCTCCACTCCATGAGCAGACAAGCCTCCCATACGGCTTCAGACCAATGCCGAGGAGACACTTAGAATAGTTGCCAACGCTGCGAAAGTCAAAGTGAAATAGGCACGATCAAGGTTTGACCGTTTCCGCAGTCCTATGCTACGGTCCATTTGGTTGAGATCGCCCCTTTTGTTCGATTAGGTCATGGTGGGCCAAAACGTCGGACAGGCTCCACTCAGACGCATGAGAACTTCTTGCAGACTTCTTATTTGGAGAATCTAACCTCGGGGATTCGCGGGCGCCACTTCTACTTATCGCTGATTCAATGAGACAATTATTGGGACTAACAAGCCACGAAATCCGTCGCAATGCAGGACGATCCATTCAATAAGAACCCTGGTCCCACGCCGGACATCGCTCATTCCATACAAGAGCGGCTCGCTCACCTCAAGAAGGAAATCAGACATCACGACCATCTCTATTATGTAAAGGACCGCCCAGAGCTTTCCGATGGTGAATACGATCGCTTGTTTCTGGAACTGGTCGAGCTTGAACGGGCCCACCCTGAGCTGGTGACCTCCGACTCTCCTACCCAACGCGTCGGCGCCGCTCCGCTAGATGAACTTGGTAAGATACGACACGAGCGACCGATGCTGAGCCTAGACTCTCTCATCGACCAGGGCGATGTTCTGGCCTTCGATCAGCGGATGAAACGGGAACTGGAAACCAACCAAATTGAGTACACAGTCGAACCAAAATTTGACGGCCTTTCGGTGGAATTAGTCTATGACCAAGGATCCTTTGTTCGGGGCTCGACCAGAGGCGACGGAACGACGGGCGAGGATGTGACCATTAATCTCCGCACAATCCGATCCCTACCGTTGCAATTGCAGGCCATCGCTCACCCATCGGCCCATTTGGTCGTGCGAGGCGAAGTCTATATGCGCCTCGATGACTTTCATGCCCTGAATCGTCGAATGACGGAACGAGGAGACGATGCCTTCGCCAACCCGCGCAACGCCGCCGCAGGCTCGCTTCGGCAACTCGACTCGCATATCACAGCTGATCGACCCCTGGTGGTGACCTGCTACGAAGTGATGGCGATGGACGGGCCGCTTCCTTCGTCTCATTGGGATGAATTGGAAGCGATGGCCTTGTGGGGCCTCCCGGTCCCCAGTCTCCGCCGACGTTGCGAAACAATTGATGACGTGATGGGTTTTCATCACGAAACGGAACAGGAGCGCGACAACCTTGCCTACGAGATTGACGGGGTGGTCGTCAAAGTCAATCGTCGTGATTGGCAGGAACGTTTGGGCATGAAGTCCCGAAGCCCGCGTTGGGCGATTGCCTACAAGTTTGCGCCTCGAAAGGAGATCACCGTCGTGCAGAACATCGTGGTATCGGTAGGCCGGACAGGAACACTGACTCCGCTGGCGCTCTTAAGGCCAGCGGAAGTCGGAGGCGTCACCATCAGTCGCGCGACTCTTCACAATGCCGACGAAGTGGCAAGAAAAGATATCCGGGTGGGCGACACTGTGAAAGTCGAACGCGCCGGCGACGTCATTCCGGCGATCGCGGAGCGGGTGCCCGTTCCGGGCGAAAGCAGATCGGCGCCTTTCACGATGCCGAGTCACTGCCCGGTGTGCAGATCGGCTGTCGCAAGACAGGGTGCCTATTTCTACTGTACAGGACAAGCAGCCTGTCCGGCTCAGTTGAAAGGCGCTATTGAACACTTTGCCTCGAAATCCGCCCTCAACATCGAGGGACTGGGGAAGAGAACGGTCGCTCAGTTGGTCGACCAAGGGCTCGTCCGGGACCTGGCGGATCTCTATCAACTTAGTCGAGAACAACTCTTGAAGCTGGAGGGCTTTGCCGAACGATCCTCCACATTACTCCTCGATGCCATCACTCGAAGCAAAACGGTGTCCTTAGACCGATTTTTGATGGGCCTAGGGATTCGCCAAGTTGGGCAGCACATTGCAAAGGTGCTGGCCAGAGAGTTCGGCTCGCTAGATGCCATTATGTCGGCCGATCGAGATCGTCTCCAGACCATCATGGAGATTGGGCCGGAGATTTCCGCGAGCCTGGTGTCCTACTTTCAGGAGAATTCGAACCGTCGCGTGATCCATCGATTGCAGGAACTGGGACTTGCGATTGAGGAAATACCTGTTGCCCAAAGCGAAGCGTCCCTCCCGTTTTCAGGGAAAAGCTTCGTATTCACTGGAGGACTTGCAGGATTAGGCCGTGATGAGGCCAAGACCTTGGTCGAACGGTTGGGCGCCACAGTCTCTTCCAGCGTCAGCAAGAGGACCGGGTACGTGGTGGCAGGCGCTGACCCCGGATCCAAACTTGATCAAGCTCGAAACCTGGGAGTCGCGATTCTCAGTGAGGATGAATTCCTGGAACTTCTCAAGAAACAAAGGGGAATTTAGCTCACCGGATTCAAACTGGCGGCTTCTACCGGAACGGCCACTTTTTCATCCTTAAAAATGTGCACGCTCCGGATCGAACGAGGATCGGCCTCGTGGACCACCAGACGGCAATTCTCGATTCGGATTTCTTCCCCAATTTTTGGGATCCGACCAAGATTTTCCTGAATGAGTCCCCCGATCGTGAGCGCCTCGTCTCCAAGCTCAACCTTGAGGAAATCGTTTACTTTGCGGACTTCTGTCCGGCCGTGAACCAGGATCTGGTTCTTCCCGATGCGTTTGATTAACTCTTCGGTAATGTCCGTCTCATCCACAATTTCGCCGACGACCTCTTCTAGAAGATCTTCGAGAGTCACCAGTCCCATGACACCGCCAAATTCGTTGACCACGATGCCCATATGCCGCTTCTCCTGCTGAAACTGCTTCATCAAATCATCCGCAGTCTTTCCGGCCGGGACAAAAAGCGGAGGATGGGCGATATCCCGCAAGCGCAAATCGATGCGCCCTTTGGCCAGTTCTGTGAGCGCCTTGGTTTTGTAGAGAATTCCCGTAATGTTATCGAGCGTGCCGTCATACACGGGGATCCTGGAGTATTTCGAGTTGTAGAGCAGTTCCTGTGCCTCCTTGAGCTGAAGATTCCCATCGAGAGAAAACACATAAATGCGGGGCGTCATGGCATCTTCTGCCGTAATGTCCTTCAACTGAAACACGTTCTTGATCATCTTGACTTCTTCGAATTCGAGTGCGCCGGCCTTTCCACCTTGATCCAACATGATTTTCAGTTCTTCCTCTGTTACCAATGGAAGAGTCAGCCCCTTCCCCCCTGTCAGTTTATAGATCAGGGGAACCATGAAAAAAAGAATAGGCTTCAGCAGCACCTGAACCCAGTAGACAGGGTAGGCCATGTTCAAGGTCACTGGCACAGCAAACTTGGCGGCCAAGGTCTTCGGAATGAC
>JACPZN010000314.1 GCA_016195505.1 Nitrospirota bacterium
CAAGCGACGCTCGTTCGACGATACGGGGCCGCGGTCGTCGTCATGGCGTTCGATGAACGGGGACAGGCGGACACCTTAGAGCGAAAGCAGGAGATCTGTGCGCGATCGTACAAGATTCTGACGGAGCAGGTGGGATTTCCGCCGACTGATATTATCTTCGATCCAAATATCCTGACCGTCGCCACGGGGATTGAGGAGCACAACAACTACGCGGTAAATTTCATCGAGGCCACGCGATGGATCAAGGAAAATCTGCCAGGAGCCAAAGTCAGCGGGGGGATCAGCAACATCTCCTTTTCGTTCCGGGGGAACAATCTGGTCCGTGAAGCGATGCATGCGGCGTTTCTGTATCACGCGATCAAGGCCGGTCTTGATATGGGAATCGTAAATGCCGGTCAACTCGCTGTTTATCAAGAGATTCCTAAAGATTTGCGTGAACTTGTCGAAGATGTCCTGCTTAATCGGAGGCCGGATGCTACCGAGCGATTGGTGAATTTTGCTGAAACGGTGAAGCAGAAGGGAAAGGCAGTTGTAAAAGACGATGCATGGCGAAAGGGGACCGTCGAAGAGCGATTATCCCATGCACTGGTGAAAGGCATCACCGACTATATCGACCAGGATACGGAAGAAGCTCGTCAGAAATATCCGAAGCCGCTCTCCGTGATCGAAGGCCCCTTGATGGCTGGCATGAACATCGTGGGGGACCTATTTGGTTCTGGCCAGATGTTTCTTCCTCAAGTAGTCAAGAGTGCGCGCGTGATGAAGAAGGCCGTGGCTTATCTCATGCCGTTTATGGAGGAAGAAAAAAAACGACTGGGTGGGTACCAAGCGCAGGGGAAAGTGTTGCTCGCCACTGTCAAAGGCGACGTCCACGACATCGGCAAGAACATCGTCGGGGTTGTGCTGGGGTGCAATAACTACGAGGTCATCGACCTCGGAGTCATGGTTCCCTGCGAGAAAATCCTGGCGATGGCGAAGGAACGCAAGGTCGATATCGTCGGGTTGAGCGGATTGATCACACCCTCGCTCGATGAAATGGTCCATGTAGCCAAAGAAATGACCCGCGAAGGGTTTGAAGTTCCTCTGTTGATTGGTGGAGCCACGACCAGCAAAGCCCACACCGCGGTGAAGATTGCGCCATCCTACAGTCCATCCGTAGTCCATGTCCTAGACGCGTCGCGAGCCGTTGGAGTAGTGGGGAGCCTTATCAGCCCCACTCAAAAGCCCGGATTCGTCCAGCAGGTACGGGACGACTATGCGCGGATGAGGCAGGCACACCAGGACCGAGGGGCGAAGCCGGTGCTGCCGATTGCCCGTGCGCGGGCCAACCGGTTCACATCGGATTGGGCTACGCTTGAGATTCAAACGCCCTCGTTTCTTGGAGTGCGAACCATCGCGGATCAATCGATGACCGAGCTGATCCCCTACATCGATTGGTCGCCGTTCTTTCACACGTGGGAATTGAAAGGGCGCTATCCGGCCATCTTCGACGATGAGACGGTTGGTCCCAAAGCGAAGGAGCTATACGATGATGCGCGTCGATTGTTGGATGAAGTTGTGCAGAATCGGCTACTGAAGCCGAAAGGAGTCTACGGTTTCTTTCCTGCGGCGAGTGTGGGAGATGATATTGAGCTCTATAAGGATGCAGCCCGCACAGCCACACTGACGACCATCCATACGTTGCGTCAGCAATCGGAGAAACCGCAGGGGCAACCGAACCTGGCGTTAGCTGACTTTGTGGCGCCAAAAGACTCAGGGAGATACGACCACATTGGTGCCTTCGCGGTAACTGCTGGCATCGGCGTGGATGAACTCTGTCGGCGATTCGACAAGGACCACGACGATTACAATTCGATTATGGCCAAAGCGTTGGCCGATCGCCTCGCCGAAGCCTTTGCCGAGTATCTCCATAAACGAGTGAGAGAGGAGTGGGGGTATGGGAAGTCCGAGCGGTTAACGAATGACGATCTCATCCGTGAGAAGTATCGCGGCATCCGTCCAGCGCCAGGGTATCCAGCCTGTCCTGACCACACAGAGAAGCGGTTGCTCTTCGATCTCTTGTCCGCAGAACAGCACACAGGCATTACCCTGACGGAAAGTTTCGCGATGTGGCCTGCTGCGGCAGTGAGCGGGTTCTATTTTGCTCATCCGGAGGCCAAGTACTTTGCCGTGGGAAAGATCGGCAAGGATCAAGTCGAAGACTATGCTCGCCGCAAGGGGATGGACCAGCGCACGATCGAGCGGTGGCTCTCGCCGAATCTGAACTACGAACCATCATAAGAAAAGACGGTCATTTATCTTGTGCATCATTATTCGGGGGAGACAGCGTCTCTGGGACTAGACCGCCGGCGACAGGAAGTCGTCGTGGAGGTCGATGGCGGCGCTGCGGAGTGCGTTTACGATCCGCCGGAACCGTTCTTCGGCCCAGGCATTAAACGACTCAGCGTCCGGGAACACGAGATCCCAGGCTTTGGCGGCCTCCAGAAGGATGAGATGCTGTGGCCTATTGCGCGCTGGGAAGAAGACGACCAGAACGGCCGAATTGCCGGTGAGACTGATATCGATGAAGATGTGCAGGGTCGAAGATGACCGCAGGTCGACTTCCCGCGAGGCGGCCTCAACGATCGGCTGATAGAGACGATGGAGAAATTGTGACGTGACTTCGTAGGGATTCGCAGGGATCAGCAAGCGGGGGTTCGGTTTCTCGCCGAAGAGGTTCTCGGTCAGATAGGTAGCGGCTTCCCACGTCGGCATGACGCCTGAGGTAACGAGGGCTTCGCAGAGATAGGCGATCCAATTTCTAGTCGCGGTGCGCTTCCGGACTGCGGTTACTTTCTTTGCCATGATCGGCAACCCTTTCTTCCATGGTTCCGGTTGTCCTGGAGCGCCGAGGTTCTGTGCGGGGCTCGCTCTGCCGATAGGTTGAAAAAAGTATATCGGGGAGGTGAACGACGGTCAACGAATTGCCGCTTATCCGACGATGCGTCCGACTAAGATTCGGGGATCATACTGCGAGGCGAGCGATCGGCATATTGGTCGTGGATACGCGTCAGTTCGTCTGTGGAGGCGATAAAGACGTCGAGCAGCTCCGGATCGAAGTGCTTGCCTCGGTGCTTGAGCATGAGTTCAAACGCGTGGCAGAGGTCGAAGGCCGGCTTGTACACGCGCTGGGTGGTCAGCGCGTCGAAGGCGTCGGCGATCGAAGCAATGCGGCCTTCGACGGGAATGGCTTCGCCCTTGAGTCCTCTGGGATAACCGGAACCATCGAACCGCTCATGGTGGGTCCAGGCGATGACGGCGGCGACTTTGAGCAACTCCGCGTCTGAGCCGCTGAGGATGCGATAGCCGATCTCCGCATGCTGGGCGATGACGTTAAACTCCTCTTGGGTGAATTTCCCCGGCTTCAAGAGAACATGGTCCGGGGTGCCGATCTTTCCGATGTCGTGCATGGGGCTGGCCGTGCGGATCAAGTCACACCGTTCAGGCGACATGCCGGACTTTCGCGCGAGTAGTTCGCAATAATGGCTCATCCGTTGAATGTGTTGGGCGGTCGAGCTGTCGCGAAACTCCGCGGCAATGGCCAGGCGTTGAATGGTTTCCTCGCGTGACAGGCGCAACTCTTTCTCGCTGCGTTCGAGCCAATCCAGGGCCTGTTGCAAGGCCACGGTTCTGGTTCGCACGACGTCTTCCAGGTTCTCGCGATGGAGGCGGTTTTCCATTTCGAGCCGGCGGCGGCGCAGGGCGTTGGCCACATCGATCAGAACTTCATTCGACTCAAAGGGCTTGATGATATACCCGAAGGCACCCACGTCGAGGGCGGCGTTGGCCAGGACCGAGCTGTCGAGCCCGGTAACCATGATGGCGGCGGTGTGCGGGTGTTCGGCGA
Source organism: Nitrospirota bacterium (assembly GCA_016195505.1). Classification (GTDB taxonomy): domain Bacteria; phylum Nitrospirota; class Nitrospiria; order Nitrospirales; family Nitrospiraceae; genus Nitrospira_D. Next base: position 3,887 of record JACPZN010000314.1, read on the forward strand.
GAATGTTCCGCACAAGATCCATACCGGATTCTCCGGGCATGTTGACGTCGCACAGCATCAAGGCGAAGGGCTGCTCGTCGAGTTTTTCACGTGCCTCGCGCGCATCGGCGGCAAAATCGACGGTATAGCCGTGGGTTTGAAGGAGATAACCGATCAATCGCCTGATCGGCTCCTCATCGTCTACGACCAATATGTTGCGGTTGTCGAGCAGGGCTTGGTGTGTGGTCCGATCCCGGAGTGTTTGCATGAGTGTCAGGTGTTTCTTTACGTCGGCAAGGTGGAGGAGTTTGCTACATGCTTTGTCGGCTGATTTGTGTTCGGGTTAAATCGTGAAAGAGTCTCGCAAAGAAATGCACCTTTTGTGCCATTCGGTTCTGCTGGTTGTTGACCGTCTGCCGCGACATGAAATCAGATTTCCGGAAGCTGATCATGGCACGATTCATCACGTCTGGCGAGGCTTTCATCAGATTGTACCTGCCTGTACAAAAAACCGAGGCAAGCCACAGTCCTCCAGTCAAAATTGAGAGGCCTGTACAGATTTAGTCGCTGGTGTTTCCATCTTTTGTACAGCCTGCATCGAGGGGGCTGCTTACGGAGGAACGGCGAATGAAGATGACACAGCCTGCATGCCGGAATCGTGACTTATTTGCGCTTTCTTAGGGCCTCCACTATAATTCGATCCTCATTTCAAGAGGGGAGTTTCAGGATGAGCGGCATCACGGGCTTGGTTCGATTTGATGGCCGTCGGAAAGACCAAGTGCGTCCGGTCAAAGTGACCAGGAATTTCATTAAACATGCGGAGGGTTCGGTTCTGATTGAAATGGGTGATACATGAACGGTCACCGCGAGAAGCGGTGAAGGGGAAACAAGGCGGCAGAACCTTGGAAATTCAACGATTAGTGGGGCGGGCGCTGCGTGCCGTGACCGATATGTCTCAGATGGGAGAACGGTCCATCTGGATCGATTGCGACGTGATTCAAGCCGATGGTGGCACGAGAACGGCGTCGATTACGGGTGCCTTCATTGCCCTGGCCGATGCCTGCACCGTGCTGAAAAAGAAGGACCTGATCAAGAAACTCCCGCTGACCGACTACCTGGCAGCCGTGAGTGTCGGCAAGGTTGGCGGCGAAGTCATGGTGGATCTCGCCTACACGGAAGATTCGATGGCCGAAGTGGATATGAATTTGGTGATGACCGGCCGCGGTCGGTATGTCGAGGTGCAGGGGACGGCGGAACGGACGCCATTTGCGAAACAGGACATGGACGAGTTTCTGGCACTGGGATGGCAGGCGATTCAACGATTGACCGCCATTCAGAAGGATTTGATCGGCGCGCTCGATTAAGGAACCACTGTTGAAAGAGATCGTCCTCGCGACTCGTAATCGTCACAAAGGGGAGGAACTGGCCGCGCTGCTTGGGGATCTGGGCATCCGGATCCGTACGCTGGCCGATTTCCCCAATGCTCCGGAAGTCGACGAAGACGGTACGACCTGCGAGACCAACGCGATCAAGAAGGCCAGAGAGATCGCTCGGGCAACGGGTGTGACGGCAGTCGCAGATGATACCGGGCTGGAAGTCGATGCATTGGGCGGCCGGCCGGGCGTGTTCGCGGCTCGGTATGCGGGGGAGCATGCGACGTATGAAGACAATTGTCGCAAGCTCCTACAGGAACTTGCTGGTGTTCCCAGGCAGAAGCGGACAGCGAGGTTTCTGACGGTCGCTGCTATTGCGCTTCCTAGTGGCGAAGTCCAGGTCACACGGGGTATTCTGGAGGGGCTGATTACGGAAGAAGCAAGAGGAGATCGCGGTTTCGGCTACGATCCTGTGTTTTTGGTGCCCGCGCTCGGGAAGACGTTAGCCCAATTGACGGCGGGAGAAAAGAACCGCATCAGTCATCGCGCAAAGGCGTTTTTTAAGATGCGGGAATGGCTTGAGCAGCGGCAATCAGTCGGGGCGTAGCGCAGCCCGGTAGCGCGCCTGCTTTGGGAGCAGGATGTCGGAGGTTCAAATCCTCTCGCCCCGACCAAACCAAGCTTGCTCGACCCGGAGCCCTATTATTGTTCCGGCGACGGGATATCACTCCACCAGTGAGTTATTTGAGCTTGCTCGTACCGCCCGCTCAGTTTCGTTTTATCGTGATCAATGCACGCGGATAGACACCCCGGGGATTGATTCTACGGTTGGTTCCTCCGAGTTTGTTCGCCTCCAGGCTCTCACATCGTGACACTCGACAATGCTAGCTTGCACCTTCCTTCGTTTCTTTCCTGGAACATGTGTTAATATCTCTCTGCGGGGCCCCCATGCCGACCACGACTCATTCCTGCCACCAGTTGGTTGCTCAACGAGCCGTCCCCTACAACGCAGGGCTGTACCTGAAGCTGCCGATGGCCTGTTTTTGGGGTTTCTGGTTGCTGGTCGCGCTTCTGGCGTTGAGTCGTGGGCCAGTGTACGCGGAATGGGTGGCGATCGAGAAAGCATATCAATCACCAGGACTACAGACGGTGTACATCGAGTCAAACACCATCCGCAGAGAAGGGCATCTGGTGACGATGGTGATACTCATTGACTGGACGAGCATGCAAGGGAACAGGTCACCCAGCCGATTCACCTCGACAAAAATCACGAGGCAATTTGACTGCTCGGAAAAGCGCTTTCGGTCGCTTGCCTTCACGGACTATTGGGGCCATATGGGAACCGGCCCATCAGTCGGTGGCAGTGGATACTCCAGCGAAGGCCACTGGGCAGCGGTTGAGCCGGAGAGTCTGAATCAAGGTCTGTGGGAAGCGGGCTGTGGTAAGCCGTAGTGCGAGAATACAGAGAGGTATTACACAATCAGGGAGGGACTTATGACAGCGGCACGATCGATGTACATCTATGTAATCCCCGCGTTCCTGCTCGGATTTGGCTTGGGAGGCCTTTCGCTGCATGTTGCTTCGGCCCAGGGACTCCTGGGACTAAAAACTTCGGTGAGCCAGATCGGGACCTCTCTGGTCGAGATGCAGAAGAACGTCGATGCGCTCCAAAAGAATATGAACACGATCAAACAAGCCAAAGATCAGTTGTCTTCCCTGTCACCGACGGAAGGAGATGCCATAAAAAAAGGGAGTGAATCCATGAAACAGCTCATCCCTGGATTGGGCCAATAGCAAACTTTCGGCTCTCCATCCTGAGAGAGCTTCCAAGATCATTGGCAATACTTGGGGGTTTGTCGGGAGCGGGTTCCCTCTCCGTCGTCACTTGACGCTGCCCGCGTAACGCTTCAGACTAGTTGATTATTCAAGTAGTGCTGAGTGCTCAGTGTTCAGCCAAGATGAAGTCGGACGGGATTCTGAGGACTCAGCACTCACAACTTCTGAAAAAAGCGCCTGTAGCTTAGTTGGATAGAGCATCAGCCTTCTAAGCGATTGCGAGGGGATTGCTCAAGTGATTGATGAAGTGGGCAATCCCCTTGTCAGTCTTGCATAGAAGCATGATTGGCAAGTCAGTTCTCTTTGTTACTGGTCAGTCCGTTTCGGCCAAGTTTGTCTCTCTTCCTAACACTGTAATAACACCACCCCCACAATGGGCGGACCCTCCACCCCCTTAGGCAAAGGGTCCCATATGTGGAATGCACCCCGGAGACAAAGGGGGGTAGGCTTGCGCTGGCTTGGAGGGGGGCGTGGGCGTGGTCCCAGCGCGTGGCGCCTCGCCAAACTGTTTCAAAAAGGCAAAAAA
>JACPZN010000315.1 GCA_016195505.1 Nitrospirota bacterium
ACGCGGCGGTTCTTGGCACGCCCGGTTTCTGTGCTGTCGCTGGCGATCGGGTTGATGTCCCCGTGGCCGGCCGCCGATAAGTTGCCGTTCACGCCGCCGGCCCGCAGGGCCTGAGCGGCACTATTGGCACGAGCGGCTGATAGCTCCTTATTGGACGGGTACTTCTTCTTCAACGTACTCCTGATCGCGATGTTGTCGGTGTATCCCGCCACATGCACCCGCTTTTCCGGGAAGTCTTTGAGGACGCCACCCACACGCTTCAAGGCATCGGTATCCCCGTCCTTCAACTGGTCTTGCCCTGAATCAAACAGCAGGCCGGAAGCTAAATTGATCGTGAGGGCGTCGCCGGATTGATGGACCGACACAGTGCCCTTTGAAATTTCCGGTTGCAGCGCCTTCAGGAGGTTTTTCTCAGCCTTGGCCAAGCTGCCCTTGCTCTGATCCAGTTGTCCCTCGAGCTCCGCAATCCGGTGCTTCGCAGCCGCCAGCTCCGCAGCCAGTTTATCCTTGTCACCCGCGGCACTCCCCATAGCCGCCAGCTGTCGCTCGAGGTCGGCCACCCGCTGTTTCGCAGCGGCCAATTCACCGGCAAGCTTGACCGCGTCAGCCGCACCGCTTTGCATGGCGGCTAGTTTCGACGCAAGCTGGTTTCGGTCTCTTCTGGCCGCCAACAATTGGCTTTCCAGCGAGCCCGGATCCCTGGTGCTGAGCGATGCGATCTGGCCATCGCGGTCGGCGAGTTGGCGCTGGGTTGCCGCGAGCTCGTCAGCCAGCCGTTGACGCTCTCGTTCGAGGGCCGCGAGACGCGCGGCCATATCGTCCGATGCAGCAGGGGCGGCCATCGCCTTCGCACCAGGGCATTGCCCACTCTGCACGTAGCCGTACCAACCGTCACGAGTGCACACGACCGGCTGTTTGATATACGTAGAGCAGCCTGCCACAGCGACCAGGCTTGTCGCCAGGATGGCGGGCTTCAACATCTGCGTGATAATCTCCTTCTCCTAAATTGCGCGGGTCACGCATCCTGTGAGTCTCCCCACTGCCCGCATCGTGGACATCCCGTTGCAACGACGGCTCGGCGTTTACTGCCGGCCTTTGAGCGCGTCGCGTATTTCCATCAACAATTTTTCTTCGTTGGTCGGAGCCGGCGGCGGAGCCGGAGGGGCGGGCGGCGCTTCTTTCTTAAACCGGTTGACCTGCTTGACCAACATGAAGATCACGAACGCAATGATGATGAAGTCGAATGTAGCTTGAAGGAAGACCCCGTAATTGATGGTGGGCGCTCCCGCCGCTTTGGCTGCCGTCAATGAGGGTTGAGGCGTATTCGATAGATTGATGAACAGGCTGGAGAAATCCACCTTCCCCATCATCAATCCAATGGGAGGCATGAGCACATCGCTGACGAGCGACGACACGATCTTTCCAAAAGCCCCTCCAATAATGACACCTATCGCCATATCGAGGACGTTCCCCTTCATGGCAAACTCTTTGAACTCTTTCAACATAGTTACTCCTCCACGGAGAGCGCGGTTTAGTGCAATGCCGCGAGCGGTCTATCGCTTGCGGGTGGTATCGAAGCTATAGCGAATGGTCCGAAAGTACATGTTGTCCTTTTGCCGGGTCCCCCTTTGAGGATTGCAGCTATTAATGAGTCGTTCACATTCTCGAACCTTGACGATGGTCACGACATCACAAATGCTACTAGGGCTGTCAGACCCTACCAACTAAGACACGGACGTATAGAGTACTTCCCTAGACGTTATAACTAATGTGGTAGGAGGAAGACTGAGACGGGGAAGCAAGCAATGTTGATGCCTTTCCATAATTTGAAATATGTATTCAAATAATTCAGTTGGTTGTCTCTTTCTGGTAATTCCTACGTCGATGTCAGGACCTTAATGCAATCATTCGTTGTGGCGCTCTGGCAAAGCGATAGCCACACTGCCACAGGGCTGCTGACAGAAAATCGTGAATGGGTTTTCCAAACAGCGTGAAACCAGTGAGTCTCTACACTGTCGTAGTCGTGACAGAGGCGGGAAACTCAATCTGGGCAGCTCGAAAACGTTCGATGATGGCCTTGTTGAGCTCGCCCTGGGCGGAAGCGTAGTGAGAAACCGCTGTCCAGGGTTCGACGGCGATCGTGACGGCGGGATGTCCAAGGCTGCCGACCCCGATAGAGGGAGCCGGATCTTTTAAGACACGCGGGTGATTGATGATGATGTCCTGCACAATGGCCAATGCCTGATTAAGATCCGTCTTATACGCGACATCGACGGTAAGATGGATCTGGCGAATGGTTCCAAAATTATGCAGGATCTCGCCGACAATCTTGCGATTCGGAATGATGACACGCGACCGGTCCGGGTGCACCAGCGTCGTCGAGAAGATGTCGATCACGACGACGTCGCCGTGGACACCGAGAAAGGAAATGTGTTCCCCGACTTTGTAGGGTTTGGTGAAGATGATCGAGAGCCCGGCCATCACGTTGCTCAAGACGCCCTGCAAGGCAAGACCGATGCCGACGCCGGCCACGCCGACGCCGGCGACCAGTGGAGCTATCGGCACACCAAGTGTCTGGAGGGCAATCATAGTTGTAAAGAGCAGCACGATAATTTTCACGATGCGAACCAGCAGCAACCGCACCGGCGGCTCGAGAGTTTGCCGTTCGAGCGACTGCTGCGTGAAATTGCCCGCCCAGCGGGACGCCATCACGCCCACGGCGAAGATGCAGAGGGCGACCAGGGCCTGCAGGCCGTACTGCACGGCGTATTGAGTCACGGTATCCATGGCATTCATGTGCGCAGCCTCCCTAGCCGGGGCGTTGATAAACTACCTGGGCAACTTCAGGAACGTGGGGGTCCGTAGACTCACAGCCCACGCTACATCCTTCGCGGGCTGTTCAGAAAGGCCGTCCAGAAAGGCCGCAGCGAGCGAAAAGACGAGGCGTACATTCTTTCGTACGGTGAGTCTTTGTGCGATGCGAGAACGCCGCTGGCGGACTTTATCAACAGCCTGCTAGTGGCCCATCAATCCTTTGAGCAGATCTTGACCTTCCTGTTTCAGGTCTTGAGGTTTCGTCGTGCCCTTGAGCAATCCACCGATTGCTTCTTCCGCTTTCTTTTTCACCTGCTCCTGCACGTTCCCCGTCATACCCTTCATGTCGAGCCCATAGGACGGCGCTTGGGCGGTACCGGTGATGGTGAGCGGAAGGCTCAATCGGCCCTCTTTCAGTGCGATCTTGGCGACCGGCGAAACACCGGCGATCTTCTGACTCAAGTCCTGCGACAGGTTCAGCTTCACGGTCAGGTTCAGTTTTTGATCGAATCCGATGGTGCCTCCCCCGGTGGCCTGAAAATCGTGGCTGTCCATCAAGAGGCGCTGCACGTTGATGATCCCTTGCTTGATAGCGAGATCCGTTTCAATCGTCGAAAACGCCGTGGCTTTGGCATCGTCGAGCGATATGCCGACGACTTTCAGGATCGAGAGGGCTTCTTGGACAAGATTCACGCCCTCGATCTTCCCCTCTTTCACCGCGACGTGACCGGTCCCTTCCAGGGCCTTGGTGAGGTCCGGCATGGAGAATCCACGGCCTTGCAGGGAGAGGTCGGCTCCCGCTGTCCCGCTGATCGATACTTGTGTCGCCGCGACGGCATTGAGGGCAGGACCAAGTTGCAAGCCTTGAATCGTCACGGTGCCGTTGAATGGCGGAGCATCGGAGCCGGCGATCAGTTTGCCCTGCCCCTTCGCCTGTCCGTCGAACAGTTGAAATGAAAGGGTATTCAGTTTGGCCTCTTGCCCCTTCACCTCCGCCGCGATTTGGAGATTTTTGATGTCGACCGGTTTATGCAGCGGAAGCGCTATCGGTAGATTTGCCGTATTGATTACCGGCGAACTGATGTTCACGGTGGCGTCATGGCCCACGGTCTTTCCGGTGATGGTGAAATCGGTCTTTCCCAAGCCGAGTTGGAGATTGATCGCCTCAATGTCCGTGGTTTCTGTCAGGGGACCAAAGGTCCCGTCGAGTTTCACCGGCATGTTGAATGGTTGGACAAGAGAAGCGAAATGCAGGCTCGGAGTCTGGCCGAGCCGAACGGATTGGAGAAGGAGTTCCAAATCCTGCAAGACATACTCGGTCGGCTTGGCGGCAGACAGATCACGGTAGGTTAGTTTTCCACCCGCTATCGAAACTCGATCCACAGCCAGCATCGCCAGGATCTTGAGCGGCCCTTCGGTCGACGGGATCGGAGCGCGCGACGGAGTTTCAGGCAACGCCACGCCTTTTCGGCCGATGGTCGAGGCGTTCAGAACGCCGTTCTTATTCTTGATGACCGTAATAACAGGATCGCGGAGCGTGATTTCTTCCACCTCGACTTTGCCGCTGAGCAACGGCATGAGTTTGACGCCGACGTCCAACGACGTGAGGGTGGCAAAGGAACCCGAGCCAAATCCCGGGTCGTCCAGCACGGAAAATCCGGCAACCCGGGTGCCGATCCGCGGCCAGATCGTCAGCCGGATGTCTTGCAGTTGAATCTTGCGATTGAGCGATTCCTCGATGATCGGCTTGTACTGGTCTTGGTACTTGTTGAGGTCGATCAGGAAGGGCAGCGAGAGCACGAGCCCGACGACCAAGAGGACCACGACGAGCAAGCCCATCATAATTTTCATTACGGTTCCTCCTGGTGAATACCAGTATAGAAAGACAGACCAGCAAAAAGCAATGTGAGCAAGCGAGGCCTGAGGCCCCAGGGCATCAGTCGAGCAATCTTGGATTTGGCTGACCCTCCTGCTTCCCTCGGCTCACGCCTTACCGGCAGGAAAAATGGCAGTATTCGATCGGGCTGGCAGGAGCGGTCAAGGCGATGTTGACGGTATCGGGGTCATAGCCGACCTCTTCCAAGTCTTTGGCCGCGCGCGTCAATTCTTCTTCGGTCAGATAGGCGACGGTGTCGGAGATCCCCTGGCGCTTCAGGGAGAGCAGCATGCCGTTCAATGTCTCGCGTTCTTCCGGCGGCATGTTCTTCCCCAGCGGGAAATCGAGCACCCGGCTATAGGGACTCTCACAGGTTTCGTTCAGTGCCTTGATGGTTTTGAGCACGAGCCGATCCTGCTCCCATGCTTGAAGCTTCGGCCCAGCCGAGGGATGGGTCGCCAGGAGATCCATGAGCGTCATAACGTTGGTGTTTAACGAACGGCCCACAAATTCGCGCTGCGGCTCAAAGATCACTTGCTTCATCCCCAAGTGCTTTGCTACGGCTTCGACCAGGACGAAGTTGATCATGAAGTTGTATTGGCCCCCGAATTGGCCGTAGCAGGGCTTCTCCGGATCATTCAGAACTTTCATATCCGCAGTTCCTGCATCGAAGGCGCTGAACCCGACCGCGTCCGGTGCCAATAAACGCTTGGCTTCCTTCAGAGTCGCAAACGCCCCCAGATTGATGGGCACCAAGACTTGCTCGTCGAGAGGCTTGAGAAATTCCGTGATGGTCTTCCGGTAGGGCACATCCTTCCATTCGACTTTCCGGTACTCTTTTTCCCAGATGAGATCATCCAGGAACGGAGGAAAGGTCTTCAGAGCATCGAGGTCCTTCGCCTCAAACGCCCGCACGAAGGTCGACCAATCCTGGATCTTGGCGTGGAGTGATTCACTGAGGTTGGGACGGAGATACTCTTCCTCAATATCACCTGCATTCTTCACCATCAGCTTGGTCGGCAGGTCGTTCCACAGCTCGTTGCAGATAACTCGATCGACGGTCCCGTCGGCCAGTCCTGCCAGATGCTCGACCGATGCACGATAGATTTCAACACGTTCCCGATGGGCGGCAAGGTCAGGGTGAGCCAAGGCTCCGTCCAAAACCGGCTGCTGCCAATCGACCATGACGTATCGAACGAGTGGGTACACCAGGCCCTGCTTGTCGAGGGTCTTGAGATGGCTGAGAAAGCAGGCGGCGAGGTTGCCGTTGCCAGGTCCCAGTTCCAGAATCGTAAGAGGTGACGGGTGACGGGTGACGGGTGACGAGGAAGATCCCGACTGGTCACGCGTCACGCGTAACGCGTCACGTTTTACGACTTTTTCGTAATAGTCCGCTGCAAGCGCATGGGCGAGCCGGTAGTCGGCTGAGGCAAATGTCTGGTAATAGGTGCGCAGTTTGTCCCCTCGCAGCCCATAGAAAATCTGGTTGAGGTGGGCCTGCCATTGATCGAGCGGTTTGTAATCCCCGATCAGCTGGGGAAGGGCATCAGCGTCTTGCAACATCGTTCAAACCCGTTCGTGATGAGTGGGGTGACAAGTCGGCAGAATCCTAGCAGATGGCCTGAAAGACCCGCAATGGGCGCTCGGGGGGTGATTAGCTGTCAGCTCTCAGCCTTCAGTGTGAATAAGAATCACCTCCGAGACGTCTTCGTGATCAATCAGAAGCGGAGTGCTGACGGCTGAACGCTCATAGCTCCCCTGTTCCTTGACAGCCTTCGTAAGACAGGTGTACCAAACAGGATATGGCGAGAGGAGCGCGGCGAAGGGCTGTCGGCACGGTCATGGCGGCGGTGATTGCCCTGTCAACTCACCCGGCAAGCTGGGCCGATGAACTACCCTTCACAAAAAACCTGCCGATCCCTGAGTTTCAAAATCGCGCCCAAGACGCCAAGCCCTACGATTTCGATGCTCCGCCGGAAGGGATGTTTCGCTCAATTACCATGGCGGAGGATTTCGAAGAACAACTCGGCTTCCAGAGGACCCACGAAATCGTGCCGGTCAAGCCGACCGAGCGATTTACTGCGGATGTCCCCGCGATCTTCATCGTGTTCTCGCTCCATCAGCACTATCAATCCTTCAAGGTCTTCGGTCGCTGTACACCGGAAGCGGTATCGGATATTCCGCCAGGGACGATCGTCAGCGAAGACGCCATGCATATAGCTTTGGAAGACGACAGTGGCTATCTCAGGCTTTCGCCTCCGAAGGGAGGATGGAAACTCGGCCGTTACAAAGTGGAGATTCACGCCGGCGAGCAAGTCAACGAGATGAGCCTGATGGGCACAATGCGCTTCACTGTTGTGGCATCGCAGGTGAAGAAGTGACGCGTGATCACCTCGGCCAGGAACCCGCCGCCCAGGTTCAGGGCTTTAAACCTACCGGACTTTCCTATTGTGTGATCGCAAGACCCAACCCCTGTTCGGGCTCAGAGGCGGTGCTGCAGCAGACAGGCATTCTGAAAGATTGTGACAGAAGCGTATGGCATTTAAGATAAAAAAGCGCAAACAAGGCCGAGAATACGAAAAGTTAGTGGCAGAAATTGTTCGGGCATTTGATTCGAGCGCCAAGGTTACTCAGGGGAAGTGGGTGGTCGGGCCAGACGGAAGACGCGAATTGGATGTGTTAATTGAGGGAACCGCAGGGGGTTGTCCTAGCAAGGGGATAATTGAATGCAAAGACTTTAATCCGTGGACCACTGGCCCGGTAGGCATTAACTACGTGGATGCACTCGATTCAAAACGGCACGACGTCGGCGCCCAGTTTTCACTAATATGCAGCAACGCCGGTTTCACTTCTGACGCGATCCGCAAGGCGAAAAGGGTAAAAATCGGACTAATCAGTGTGATGCGGAAGGGTGATCGCCGCTTGCGCTTTGCTGTGGTGGAAGATATCTATACCAGGAAGATGCGGTTTGTGTCAGCCTCGCTCACTCTGACGGGAAACACTCCAATAAACCTGAACGGTGTCCCATTTCACGAAATTCTTTATGGAACCGTGCCCCTGGCAAATTGGATTTACCATCGGATCATGCTCTTGATTGGGTCGAACCCGATAGTGAAGGGGACATTCAAGGCTAGCCATGCGTTAGGAGTACCTCTTGTCTTTGAGTGGCCTGGTGGATCTGCAGAATCCACTAATATAACGTTCAGGTTCACTATTGAAGGTGCTTGGTTTTCCCATCAAGTCAATATCGATTCCACTGCGGGCATTTACGATTGGATCAGAAGACGGGTTCGTGTGGTGCCGGGGGACGGTCAGCTTGAGATTAAGTGACTAAACATCTATGAGGGAGAACGCATATCGCTTCCACTAGCTCAGGAACTAATTAGAGAGAGTTTTCTCAAAGGAGAGGTGGACCTGAAACTAGTATTAACCGAGGGGCTTCCCATTCCGGAAACTGTCCCGGACATTGACAAGTACGTTGCGCCCGAGGACTTAGAGCTGTGTATACCCGAAGTGGATGCTGAGATATCGGCGTCTTCACCGAGCTTCACCTTTTCAAGCTCGCAATGAAATGGGCCGGATTGCCAAATCCGACATCCACCCGCGCTGAACAGTACGTGCTGTTGGATAACCCGCCACGCGGAAGAGTAGCCAGACATGCATAGACAGAAAAGGATTCCCCACCCCTAGCCAGTCTTCCTGCCACTCACTCATCACCGATCACCCATCACTGATCCCTTCGATCGTTTGACGGTCTGTGGACCATCCGCTAGCGCGGACTATTCATGAATGTCGTCGCGAGACAGTCGAGACCGAAGCCCACCGTGGCGGCTCGCACGCGAAGCCGACGCAGGCATACACGCAGTCTGTCGAGGAGGCTGAGCGAGAACCGCTACGCTGGGCGAGAGGATCGGCTATCGCAGTAGATATTCATGAATGGTCCACGCTAAAATGCGCGCGTGAGTTCACGCCGAGGCAAGCCGGTCCGGAGCCTTCACCCGTTATGACCGCATCATCATGCCCGTGGGCTTCCGTCGTCATCCCGATCAAGGATGAGCGGGACAACCTGGCGCCCCTAACCGAGCGCGTGCTCAAGGTTCTGGACGCACGGGATGAGTCTCGTTCA
>JACPZN010000316.1 GCA_016195505.1 Nitrospirota bacterium
GGGGCGGAGTTCGAAGGCGTGGAGTATGCCGTATCCGGATCAGGTTCCCCGACCATTCGCGGCATCCTGCATTACGTCAATACGTGGGGCGAACGTCCCCTCGTCGCGCTGACAGAGGAAGAAGCGATCATTCAAGCCCTGCGCCTTTTGACAAGTGCAGCTGAGTTCGATTCGGCGACCGGGGGAGTGAATCGTGAGGCCAACCTGTATCCGATCGTCAAATTGATTACGCAGGACGGGGTTCGCGTGGTGCCTGATGACCGGTTGAAACCGCTCTTCGAATCAAAGGTGGTGCGCCATGTATGAAGAACCCTACCGGTGGGTTGAGGCGGTCGGCAATCGCCGGACCTATCTTGACGAGCAGCTCAAGCATGGGAGTCCTGTGGTGGCCATCACGTACGATGGCGGTGTTGTACTGGCGACCGTCAGCAAAGGTACTCCCAAACTCTACGAGATCTACGATCGAATCGCGCTGGGCGGGATGGGCCACCCAGCCGATCTGGAGAAGCTCCGGTTCAGCTTGTTGGAAATGTCTCATACGGAAGGGTTTAATCGTTCCCCTTCCGACGTGACCGGTGCACGACTGGTCAAGTATGGTGTGGCACCGGTGATCAAGCAGGCGTTTGAGGAGGTCTACAAGGCGCCGTTCATTGTGAAGATTCTTCTCGCTGAACTTGGGCAGAAGCCTGCGAAGGATGCGCTTCTGACGATCAACTATGACGGGACATTCGAAGAAACGACAGGCTGCGCGGTTTTGGCTGTGACGCCGGCGGTGCAGAAAGAGATGACGACGTACATCCGTCACGAGACATCATCGAGCCTGTCCTTGAGCCAGGCCATTGCCACGGCTTTACGCGCGTGGGCGTTGGGTGATCGAGCCCAGAGGCTAGCCAACGAAGACAAAGAGCGGGGAGATGACAAAGAGACATCTCCATCGAAGCCAGCCGCTACAGATGCGAAGATACTTTCCTCGCACTTGCGGGAGCATGTCGCGGAGAAAACCATTGAGTGTGCTGTGCTCGATCGGAACCAACCGGGACCATCCAAGTATCGAGCATTGCCCGCGGACGAGCTTGGGCGACTGTTGCCGGCTGATCTGAAGGCTGTGCTCGCGTCGTGACATGCTGAACCGTATTTTCGGACTCGAGACGGAGTACGGCCTTCTGGTCCACCAGGAACGGCCGGACCATTCTCCCACCTGGTTTGCGCACAAACTTCGCGATCACATCTTCCATGTCCAGCGCCATGGGGTGCTGGATCTTCACCATCGAGGCCACGATGAGCCGCCGGGAAACGGCGGATTTCTGACCAACGCCGGCCGGATCTACCTCGACATGGGACACATCGAATATGCCTCGCCCGAGTGCGAAAGCCTCACCGATGTGGTGGCGTCGGACCGTGCCGGCGATCAAGTGCTCCAGCGGGCGATCACCGACTTGGGATGGGGCGATACGGTGTCGTTGATCAAAAACAACATCGATCATGAAACCGACGCGACTTTCGGCTCGCACGAAAACTATCTGGTGACCAGACGGTTTCCCTTCACACGACGAGGGCTCAGCCCCCTCGTGACCTTTCTTGTGACCAGGCAGATCTTTACCGGTTCAGGCCGTGTCGGATCAGCAAGCCCGCAAAACGCTTGGATACAAGTCGATCGCCTGATTGTTCCACGCGGCGCGGTTGGGCATGGTCGGGATGCCAGTCAGCTCCCTTTTCAAATTTCACAGCGTGCCGATCATATCGTGAACGACTTCTTCGAGTGGGTGCAGCAGAACCGTGCCATCATCAACACGAGGGATGAGCCGCTGGCGGATCCGAATCAGTACCGGCGTATCCATTTGTTGCTGGGTGATTCAAACATGGCGGAGTTCGCGACGGCGTTGAAGCTGGGCACGACAGGTCTGAGTCTGCAACTGATCGAAGAGGGTCACGCGCCGCGCGATCTCGACATCAACGAACCAGTGGAGACGTTGCAGGAGATTTCTCAAGATCAGGACCGCCAGTGGCTTGTCCGGTTGCAATCCGGCCGGACCATCTCGGCCATTGATATTCAGGAGCGGTTTTTGGCAGCTGCGCAGGAACATTATAAAGGTCAGGACGACGAGACGGACTGGGTACTTGCTCAATGGGAAGCGGTCCTCCAGGACTTGCGCGGAGATTATGCCAAGCTCGTGGGGCGCGTTGATTGGGCGTCAAAGCTCTGGCTGCTCGAATCGTACTGCGAATCTGAGCAGGTGGACTGGCACGATCCGATGCTGAAGAGTCTCGATCTGGAGTACCACAATCTGCATCCAGACAAGAGTCTGTATTATGGATTGCTTCAGGAAGGCCGCGTACCGCGTTTAACGACAGATAGAGTGATCGATCTGGCCATGGACCACGCACCAAAGAATACGCGCGCGTATGGCCGGAGCGAATTGATCAAACACTTGCTGGTTTCGGGACCTCCCACCGAGCCGGATGATCAAAAATCTGATGAGCGGTTCTTTCCTTCCTACGTCATCAATTGGTCGATCTTCCAGGTGCGCGGCCGACCTCCTTTCCCTATGCCGGACCCGTTCAAGACCTATGTCCAAGACGTTCGAGCCCATCTGCAGACGGTGATCGCCTAGGCCTCCTATTCAAGCTCTAACATCTTGTTTCAATGCAATAATTTACCGCGTGCTATGCTTCTGTTCTAGCATCGGACAGAGGCCAAAATAATAGGACGGGCCGTCCAGGAGGTGTGCAATGAACGCTCGCAAATGGATGATGGAATACGGCGTGGCCATGGTTCTGGCATTTCTCCTTGCTGTGATCCTGGGACAGATTCCATTGTTTCGGGAAACTGCCGTTGGAAAGCTTCGTGCGTCTGATCTGGTCCAATTTGTCGGCTATGGTGGAGCGTTGGTGATTGCGTGGTTGGGCGCTCGTGAGCTGGCCAAAAGTCCGCCTGTGGAATGGAAATGGGCATCCCCGTTTCAAGGCATGATTCTGCCGCTGGCCACCCTGCTCGCGGTCGGCATCTGCTATGGAGTGTTACTCTATGCCGTGGATCCGTTTCTCGGAAAGTCCGGCAAGACGGTGTACAATTGGATCTTCATCGCAGCGATTGTTGCCAGTAGTGTCTGGCTCATTCTAAGCTGGGTGCAGAAGTGCGCCCCACGCGTTGCCGCCCTGGAGGCTCGCAAGCTGCGCAAAGTGGCCTAGATTCCAATCTCACCGGCTGCGTCGAGCCTGGCGCAGCCGGTTCTCCTCACACCCGTTCTCGTAAGAAGTCCACAATCCGGTTTTCCGCCCAGTAGTGATCTTCTCCGTTGTGGCTCCAGTGAAAAAACCCACAATGTCCTCCATGACTGGGCGCGACCACCCGGATCTCAGGGTGGCGCTGAATCAGCGGAACCGCGAACATGGAGTAGGGAATAAAGGGATCGTCTTGCGCCGTGATAATGAGTGTGGGTACTACGATGGAATCGAGCACATGCCGCGAGCCGGCGCGATCGTAATAGTCGGCGCCGTTCCGATAACCGCCGTCCGGGGCCGTGTAACGATCATCGAATTCACTGATCCGGGAGATGTGATCGAGATCTGTGAGATCCCATTTGCCGGGTAGCAGAGCTGCTTTTCGGCGAAGGCGCGACTTCAAATGAGTCAAAAAATGGCGGTGGTAGATCCAATTGCGTGGCTCCTCCAGTGCGCGTGCACAAAGTGTCGGGTCTATGTTCGGACACACGGCAGCGATTCCGGACAGGGCCGGTTCGGTCCCGCCCATCTCGCCGGCTGCCTTGAGTACGAGATTCCCTCCCATCGAATAGCCGACCAGCCAGATCTGGTCGAGTCCGTCCACGGTCGCGAGCTCATGTAGGATCGCGCGGTAGTCGCCGCTCAATCCACTGTTATAGAGGGTCGGTGAGAGATGTTCCGTCCCGCCGCATGTCCGCTGGTTCAGGCGGATGACATTAAATCCTGCGCGGTACGCTTTCACCGCGATGCCGCGCATATACTGCGACTCGCTGCAGCCTTCAAGGCCGTGGACCACTATCACTGTAGGAGACGATGTCCGGTCGCCTTGCCAATGACAGAATCCCTGCAGTTGCGTGTGCGGCTCGACGGTGAAGAAGCGAGACTCTTGTGGTAGTCCTGCTAATGAAGTATTCCGCAGCCACAATCGAGGCAGCAGAGTCATCACATGGGCATTTCGGAGGAACAGCGGCGGCTGAAAAGACGGAGCAGTCTCAATCATTGTTCAATCATAACGCAAAACACGATCCGGTGCGTACGACAATGGGGACATGCCATTCGAGAAGCGACAGGTACAGCTGCAATCGTGACTCCGTTCAGGTATAAGATGCGCCGTAACTTCCCGTTGCTCGCGGTGAGAAGAACAAGACATGAGAACAAGCATCGGTGAAATCATGTGGAGCATGCGGAATTGCGTCATTGGAACAACCGTGGGATTTTTGATCGTATTGGCAGGAAACCGGGCGTTCGCAGCGGAACCTTCGGAAACCAGCCCCGGAGGAGTGGCGCTGGAAGCAACCAGTTGGTTGCTGACCATTCCCTACGGTGCGGTAGAGGCCGCCTATGCGCTCGGGGGAGGCGTCGTGGGTTGCCTCGCCTGGGCGGTGACTGGAGGAAACACGGAGGTTGCCGAGGCTGTCTGGATCCCTTCGATGACCGGTGATTACATCGTGCGGCCGGAGAACCTCTCTGGGGAGAAGCCCCTCCACTTTTTTGGCAAGACTTCCAACAAGCACAAGTCATAGTGTTCTGCTCGTTCTTTTGACCTTGCCTCGGGAACGTGACGTCCAGCCGAGACAACTAGGGTTGCTTCGGAGTCTGAGGGAAAGAAATATACGGCTCCGGCGGTTTTTGATCAGGCGGAAGATAGTCGGGCGCCTCTTCGCCGGCGGGACCCAAGCCCCTGATGAAGCGGTAAATAGCCCGCAGATCCTGCTCCGTCATGTCGCGAAAGACGAACCAGGGCATGGGTGGGCGAAATCGGGTGGTGCGCGCGGTTAGGACCCACTGCTCTTCGGAGAGATGCTGCATATACAGTCTGAGATTGCCGGGATAGGTCGTGCCCCAGGGACCCCGCCAGCCGATTCGATCACCGGTTAGCCAGTCTTTTTCTGGTATCTTGCCCGCCGCTTCAGCGTAGCCCGCTGTATGGCAGTCGTTGCAACCAGCAATCTTGACAAGATACCGTCCTCGTTCATCACACTCTGCAGCCGATGAAGTCGCCTGGATTGGCGCGAGTGCTGCTTCCCCGGCCGCGATCGCGGAGGCCAGAGATCCCACCACAAGCAGAAAGGCCGTTCCCCCGATGAGGCTGCGGATGGTTACCATGATCTGTTTGTTCTCCTGTTGCGTGACGAGTCGAGTGGCTGCGGGTTGCTTTGGCCAACCCGCTTGGACGAGTTCCTGAGAACCGATCCGGTAGCCAGGCGGTGTCTGTCGGCGGGGGATGCCGTCATTGCTGCAGCGAGATTCCTAACTGTTATCAACGGACAGATAAATTGTGACTCGGCCGTTCTTCTTGATGTCCGTCAAGTACACTCTCATCGTCGAAGCAGTTCCGGGTTTACGGGCGGAAAACTTCTGTGTTGTAACA
>JACPZN010000309.1 GCA_016195505.1 Nitrospirota bacterium
AACCTAGAGCGGATCTGACCTGTCCGAAGTGTGGATTCGAACAGGAAGATGGACCAGAGTGTCTGCGTTGCGGGATCATTTTCTCGAAGTTCAAACCATTGGCGCAGGCTGTCGAGAAAGCACCGGCCACCAGCGCTGAAACAGAGTTGCAGACGGCAACGCCGGGGCTCTTGTCTCATGTGCTCCGCATTCTTCCGTGGATCTCTCTGACACTCACCGTCGGCGTGCTGCTGCTGATTCTCCGCCAGATGCCGCCGCTGCCGACTCAAACAAACCCGCAGGCGGCCGATCGCGTCGCCGAAAAGATGGCCCAGCTACAAATGGCCGTACAATCCAGCCAAAATCACTCGGTCACTCTCAACGAAGCAGAGCTCAATCAGTGGATGCGCGACAACCTTGCCATCGCATCCGCCCATCAAGCACAGCAGGCTGGTATCCCGGTTCCCGCCGGAAGCGAGCCGAATATGCAAGAGGTTCAATCCGCGCTGAAGGATGTTCGCATGAATCTCATGGGCCATCAACTTCGGGCCTATGCGCTCTTTGTGCTCTACGGGAAAGAAATCTCGCTGCAACTGGATGGGACGATTGAAACTCAAGAAGGCTACATTCGACTGAAACCCACCGCAGGCAAACTTGGCTCACTGCCCATTCCATCATCTACGCTGGATCATGTCGTCCATCAACTGTTCGATTCGCCCCAGAACCGAGACAAATTCCAGCTCCCGCCCCAAATCGAATCTGTCCGAATCGAGAACAACACCGGCTTTTTTGGGCCCTTTGACCTCAACGGTTCGAGCGGGATGGCTGAGTTGTACCTTCATGAGGTGATCATAAGCTGCGAGGGGGTAAAAGTAAAAAGGCAAAAGTAAAAAATTAGAAAAGCAAGGAAGGAAACAGGGATCAACGCAATGAAGAAAACCTATTCTTGGCGTACGTCAACCCTTCATCGAGAGTTGAGAACAATCCGTCCAGCTGAGCTTCGTAACATTCATCGAGAAGGCGTCCCATTTCAGGGCCTGGCTGGACTCCCAATTCCAACAGATGGCGGCCCATCACAATCGGGGCGGGAGCCCGGTCTTCGACCGCGAGGTGCCGCGCGCGTTCCAGCAACCACTCGCCGGCTGGGAATCCGTCATACTGTTTCGGCGGGCGGCCCGCGTGATCGGCCCGCGCGACGCGTACCAGGCGGTCGATGCGCTTTACTTGCCTGGCCAGTCGCCGAACCGCGCTGTCGGAGGCCTTTGCGTCATGGAGCGCGCGCGGGCGGAGGTGGCACAGCACGAGGGGA
Organism: Nitrospirota bacterium; assembly: GCA_016195505.1. Lineage (GTDB taxonomy): Bacteria > Nitrospirota > Nitrospiria > Nitrospirales > Nitrospiraceae > Nitrospira_D. The sequence goes on from JACPZN010000309.1 coordinate 1,289, forward strand.
ATTACGTCGTTGATGAGGTCTTCCTGGTTAGTGAGCCGTTCGAGGAATCGTCTCGTCGGCACTTCGCCTTCCGGTTCATGGCCGCGCGATGTGATGCGTCCAAAGTCGGTTGTGGTTGTAGAAGGTTTGCCAAAGTCGTGACACAGAATGCCGAGGCCTACGACCAGATCGTCGTCTTGATGGCCGGTCCGTTCCTTGGCGAACCAGTCCAAACAATGCAGCGTGTGAATCCAGACATCGCCTTCCGGGTGCCACGTAGGATCTTGTTCGCAGCCTTGCAGCACGGCGAGCTCAGGATAGTAGCGGAGCCAGCCGCAGTCGCTTAGGAATTGTAAGCCAAGTGACGGCTTGATGCCTTGGAGGAATAGTTTCTTCCATTCTTCCCAGAGCCTTTCGCTCGGTTGTCCATCCTGCGTTAACGTCTTGCAAAGAGCAATCGTTTCCGGAGCGGTAGTCAACTCGAAGCGTGCGGACAGCTGCATGCCGCGCAAGACGCGCAGCGGATCTTCGCCGAAACGGTCCGACACATGGCGTAGCAGGTGCGTATCGAGATCGGCCCGGCCGTTGAAGGGATCACGGAGCTCCAATGTATCTGGGTCCCAGGCCATCGCGTTCATCGTGAAGTCCCGTCGGGCCAGCGCCTCGTCGATGGACATGCCGGGATCGGACTGCCGTAGCAGTCCTGGGACGGTTTCGTTGTCGGCGAGCATGCGGGAGGGAATAGATATGTCGACGGGCAGGCCTTGCAGCTTAAACACGCCAAAGGCCTTCCCGACAAACTGCACAGAGAAATGTTTTCCGAGCAGTGAGTGGAGTTGTCCGGGTGGCAGCCCGAAGATTTCAAGATCCAAGTCACGCGGCTGTCGACCAAGCACAAGGTCGCGCACGCAACCGCCAACCAGCCACGTGCGTCCGCCAGTGCGCCGAACCAATTGTTCAATCTGGCGTAACGGTCCCGCGAGGGCGGGATCTTCGATGCGAAAACGAACCGGCACTTAGAGC
>JACPZN010000057.1 GCA_016195505.1 Nitrospirota bacterium
ATTGTGGGCGACGCTAATATGGCGGAGCTGTCTACCTATTTGAAGGTGGGGACCTTGAACATCGTGCTGGACCTGCTCGAGGCGGACGCTGACCTGCCCCAGTTGGACCTCGATGAACCGGTTCGAGTGTTCAAACAGGTGTCACGCGACTTGGATATGAAGGAGACGCTCAAGCTGGTCGGGGGGCGCCCCACGACGGCTCTCGCGATTCAGCGGGCCTATCTCAAGGCCGCGACGAACTTCTACGCCTCGCATGATCTCGATCAGGTGACCAAAGACGTGCTCGTCCACTGGGAAAAGGTCCTGAACAAGCTCGATCAAGATCCGCGTTTACTGGCGAAGGAATTAGATTGGGTGGCCAAACGCCACATGATCGAGTCTTACATGGATCGGAAGGGCTTTGGATGGGATGATCCGCGTATGAAGCTGATGGATCTCCAATACCATGATGTCCGTCCCGAGAAGGGGCTTTTCTACACGCTGGAGCGCGGCAATCTTATCGAGCGGATCGTGCCGGAGCATGAAATCCAGAGCGCGGAATTCTCCCCGCCGACGGGAACCAGGGCGTATTTTCGTGGCCGCTGCGTCAGCAAGTTCGCCAAGTCGCTCTATGGCGCCAGTTGGACATCCCTGCTGTTCGATGTGGGGAATACCACGATCAAAAAAGTGCCTCTGATGGATCCGCATCGCGGCACTCAAGCATTGACCGGAGGGCTGCTTGATACGGTCGATTCAGTCGATGCACTGCTCGAAAAGCTCAAATCCTGACACACCGAATCCATGAGACCCCGATGAAGCTGCCCTATCTTCCCAATCACGATGAGTCCAGTTTTTTTGACTTTGTTTCAATGCACCATCCTGGGTTGGCACTGGGGAGTCATGGAAGGACACCTGTGAGCCAGCCGGTGTTGGACCAGGGGCGTGCGATCGGACCGATGACCGTGCCTCATGCGACCACTGTGCTGGCGATCAAGTATCAACAGGGGGTCGTGATTGTGGGTGACCGGCGGGCGACGGAAGGTTTTCAGATTGCCGATCGCCGTATTGAGAAGGTGTTCAAGATCGATGAATTATCCGCCATGGCGATTGCGGGCGCGGCCGGTCCCTGCATCGAGATGGCCAAGCTGTTTCAAACGGAGCTGGAACATTACGAGAAACTGGAAGGTATCCCGCTTTCCTGCGAGGGGAAGGCCAACAAGCTCGGTCAGATGGTGAAAGCCAATCTACCGATGGTCTTTCAAGGACTCGTGGTGATGCCGCTCTACGTCGGGTATGACGTCAAACGGGCCGAGGGGAGGATCTTCAAGTACGATATTACCGGTGGACGGTACGAAGAGTCGGACTACCATGCAATCGGTTCTGGGGGGAAAGATGCCCGGAATACCATGCGCGAACATTTTCAGAAGAATCTATCCGAGCCGGATGCGCTCAAACTGGCATTGACGTCGCTGTACAACGCCGCGGACGACGATGTGGGGACAGGAGGACCGGACCTGGTGCGCGGGATTTTTCCCACCGCCAAGTTCGTCACTGCCCAAGGCATCACCGATGTGTCGGATGACAAGATTCGCGCCGTATACGATAGTGTGATTGCCACGCGCCGCTCGAAGGAGACGTAATCATGCCGATGCCCTATTACGTGTCCCCCGAGCAGATGATGCAGGACAAGGCCGAGTATGCCAAGAAGGGCATCGCGAAAGGCCGATCGATCATCGCGATGGAGTATGCCGACGGCATCTTGTTGACAGCGGACAATCCCAGTGCCTCGCTGCACAAAGTCTCCGAGATCTACGACAGCATCGCGTTTGCCGGAGCCGGCAAGTACAGCGAGTTTGAGAATCTTCGAAAGGCGGGTATCCGTCATGCCGACTTAAAAGGATTCATGTATAGTCGTGAGGACGTGACCGGCCGATCGTTGGCGAACGGCTACTCTCAGAGTCTCGGTACGATTTTCAGCCAGGAGCTGAAACCGCTCGAAGTGGAAATTCTTGTGGTGCAGGTCGGGCTCAACAGCCATCCAAACGAGATTTACCGGATTTCATTTGATGGAAGCATCATCGATGAGAAGAACTTCGCGGTGATCGGGGGAAAGTCGGAAGCCGTCCAAGCGAGCGTAAAGGAAAAAAGCCTCAGCCAAGCCCCTGCCTTAGGGGCCGCATTGATCCTCTGTGTCTCGGCGCTTGAACAGACTGCGAACCAAAAGCTACCGCCCGAAGGACTAGAGGTGGCAGTCTTGGATCGGAACCGCACCGGCCGGAAATTCCGCCGGCTGTCTGTGGGCGACATCCGCCAACTCCTGTCTGCCTAAACCGCTCGTCGTCATTCGGTTCCATCTGTTGAAGATTGAAAGATGGGCGTGTATTCTGTTTCCACACGTCCATGATGTCTCCCGGTCCCATGAAACAACGGATCTTCGGCCTTGAGAATGAGTACGGCCTGATTTTTTCGCCGAACGGGCGCATCTATCTCCCGATGGAAAAAGTCCTCGGCTATATCTTCGAGGGCCTTATTCCCAACAGTTGGCCGTCCAACGCGTTCTTGGTCAATGGCGCGAGATTCTATCAGGACACCGGCTGTCATCCCGAGTACTCCACGCCTGAGTGCGACAACATCCTCGAGTTGGTGATCCACGACAAAGCAGGCGAGCGGCTGTTGGAGGCCTGTTTGCCGGCCGCCGAGGAACGGCTTCGGGAGGAAGGGTTATCCGGCGAGATCTACATTTTTAAGAACAATACCGACTCATTGGGAAACACCTACGGATGCCACGAGAATTTTCTCATGCGGCGTGACGTCGATTTCTGGAAGGTGACGGAGCAATTGATTCCGTTTTTTGTGACGCGGCAGGTATTCGGCGGGGCCGGGAAGGTGTTGAAGGTGTCGGGGAAGCCGCAGTATTTCATCTCCCAGCGGGCGCAGCATATTCACGAAAAGACGTCGTCTTCGACGACCTCTTCGCGCAGCATCATCAATACCCGCGATGAGCCGCATTCTGATGCCGAACGCTACCGCCGGCTCCATATCATCGTCGGGGATTCGAACATGTCGGAGTTTGCGACGTATCTCAAGGTAGGGACCGCGGCGCTCGTCTTGTCGATGATCGAAGAAGGCTATGCGGTGCACGGGATGGAGCTTGAGGATCCGGTCAAGGCAATCCGCGAAGTCTCACGCGATCCGACGCTCAAAAAGAAAGTGAAACTTGATGACGGTCGGCAGATGACCGCGGTTGAAATCCAGCAAGTGTACCTGGAGCGGGCGAAGGCGTACCTCGATCAGCAGGCCCACGATCCTGTTCTTGATGATGTCTGCGCCAAATGGGAGATGGTCCTCAAGCATTTGGAAGAAGATCCCATGCAGCTCATCCATCAAGTCGATTGGGTGACGAAGAAGTATATCATCCAATCTTACGTGGACAAGAAGGAATGTGGATGGGACGACCCCCGGGTGTTCCTGTTGGATCTTCAGTTTCATGATGTCAAACGAACGCGGGGATTGTACTACCTCATGGAATCCCGTGGACTTATCGAGCGAGTTGCGGAGGAAGAGGCAGTTCAGCGTGCCATGTCGACGCCTCCTCAGACGACGAGAGCCAAGGTCCGTGGCGATTTTATCCGTTTCGCCCGGGCGAAGAATCGGTCGTATACGGTGGATTGGACCTATCTAAAGCTGAACGGGTATTGGGAGGAAACGATCCTCTGTATGGATCCTTTTAGCGCCGTCAATCGACGGGTTGAAGAATTGGTCTCTCAGGTATCCGGGGGGCGTTTTTACCGATGACGCTGTCGATATTCACCCTGAGGCATCGACGGAATGCCAGGCTGGACCGGATGGTCCTCAGCGGCGTCGTCCTGCTGGCCACAATCTTTCCGGTCGACTTATTCCCCGGTTCCCTTCCTGCTCCCAAAGGCATCGATGGACAATACAGCGGGAAACAGGGGCAGATCGTGGTGGTGAAGGTCCCGACCGATGAGGCAGTCACCCATGTGGAAGGAAGCTTTCTTGGGCGGACGATCAGCTTCTTTGCAGACACGCGCCCGGGAGAGCCGAAGGGGTTTGTGGGATTGCTCGGTGTGGACATGCAAGACGAGCCGGGAACCCACGAACTGGCTATTGAGGTCAAGAACGGGGAGCAAAGCCGCAAGCTCAGCTACAATATTTTGGTCGTCAAAGAAAAATTTCTCGTCGAGCATCTCAAGTTGCCCAAAGACAAGGTCGATCTCGATGAAAAGAGTTTGGCCCGATGGAAAGCCGAGCAGGAGCAAGTAAGGGAGGTGCTGGCGACCGATTCTCAGATGAAGCTGTGGCAGCCCAGTTTCGTGGAGCCGGTGAATGGAAGAAGAACCGGCGTTTTCGGCAGCGTCAGAATCATGAACGGCCAGGCACGGAATCCGCACAATGGAGAAGACATCGGCGCGCCGCTCGGCGCGGAGGTCGCCGCGACGAATGACGGAGTCGTGCGGCTCACCGTCGATCATATTTTCTCCGGAAAAGGCATCTACCTGGACCATGGGCTCGGGTTCTATTCCATGTACTTCCATCTTTCGGAAGTGCTGGTGAAAGATGGTGATCTTGTGAAAGCCGGGCAGATCGTCGGCAAAGTGGGCGCAACCGGTCGTGCGACTGGCCCCCATCTCCATTGGGGCGTGAAACTCAACGGCGCACGCGTCAACCCCTATGCGCTGCTTGACTTGCCCTTCAAGGGCGCGGTGCAGTCGGCAGATCCAGCGCCAGTGACTGAGCCTACCTCCGGTGTGGGCGCGCCGGCTCCATAATTGCGATGGCCTCACATAACACTCATTTTCTTCTCCTACTTGGGCACCCAAATCCAGGTTGACCTGGCCCTGTATCCGGCATACCCTCGATACGACCACCCTCAGAACGAGGCACCACACATGAGGATCTTCCTGGGTGTCCTCTCGGCTCTCTCCCTGTTGCTCGCCGCCCGAAGGTTCTCTCTCTCGGAGAATACTGGGTATGACATGGGAGCCTTATTCTTTCTTCTCATCGGCATACAGCTCCTTATTGCCGCTGCATTGGTAAATGAGCATCAGCAAGACCACCGCCCGAAGTCGCCGGCATCGACAGATAAGGGAGAGGGCAAAGAAAGCGGGCCGAGTGGCAAACAAGAGCCTGGGCCGCCCCGTTAGAACTATCGGCCACCTGGCTAGAAAATGAGCAATTACAGCTTGTTTTTCCCGTCGTGTCCCGCTCGCCCACCTTCTGAATGATTGCATTCCTTAAGAAAAGCAGGTATGCCTCTCACGAATTATCCACAGGGCCAAAGCCGGCTTTCGGAAGAGGCGTTTCGGCATGCCCACCCCCGAAGACAAAGCGCGGGAGCACATCGACCAGGCGTTGGAAAAGGCCGGCTGGAAAGTTCAAGACTACAAGAACGCACATCTTCATGCCGGACGGGGAGTGGTCCTCAGAAATTTTCCCCTCATAAGCGGGCATGGCTTCGCGGATTACTTGCTGTACCTGGATGGCAAAGCGGCAGGAGTCATTGAGGCGAAGAAAGAAGGGTTTCCCTTAGTCGGCGTGGAAGTCCAGGCCGAGAAGTACAGCAAGGGCCTCCCCACGGACTTACCCGCCCATATCCGGCCCTTGCCATTTCTCTATCAGAGCACCGGCGTGGAAACGCGATTCACGAACGGCCTCGATCCGCAACCTCGCAGCCGCCCTGTGTTCAGCTTCCATCGGCCCGAGACGTTAGCCGCATTGATCCCGCAACGTAGCGAAGCCCCAAGGAATCTTCACGGCGCGTCTCTGGCAGCAGAAGCAGCAGCGCCGACGCTCCGTGGCCGCTTGAGAACGCTGCCACCCCTCAGCACGACCGATCTCCGGTCCGCCCAAATCACTGCCATTACCAATCTAGAACAGTCACTCAGCCAAGACCGTCCTCGCTCTCTTATCCAGATGGCCACTGGCAGTGGGAAGACCCGCATGGCGATCGCTGCTATCTACCGGCTGCTCAAGTTTGCCGGAGCCAAGCGCGTGCTCTTCCTGGTAGACCGTGGCAACCTTGGCGACCAGACGCTCAAAGAATTCCAGCAGTATGTCTCGCCGTATAACAACTGGAAGTTCGATCAGGAGTTTATCGTCCAGCGGCTGGCAGGCAATACCCTCGACACTACCGCGCGGGTCTGCATCAGCACCATCCAGCGCATGTACTCCATGCTCAAGGGGCGGGAGCTGTCGGACGAGGACGAAGAAGCCTCCGTGTCCGGCCTCGAACGGGTCTTCAAGCAGCCAGAGCCCATCGACTACAACCCGGCCATTCCGATTGAAACCTTCGACATCATCGTCACCGACGAATGCCACCGGTCCATCTACAAACTCTGGGCGCAGGTACTGGAATACTTCGATGCCCACCTCATCGGCCTCACCGCCACGCCCAACAAGCAGACCTTCGGTTTCTTCAATCAAAACCTGGTCATGGAGTACAACCACGAGCAGGCCGTGGCCGATGGGGTCAACGTCAACTACGACGTGTACCGCATCCGCACCGCCATCACGGCGGCCGGTTCCAAGGTGGACGCAGGCTTCTATGTCGAAAAGCGGGACCGCGAGACCCGCGCCACCCGATGGGAACAGCTCAGCGACGACTTCGCCTACGATCCCGACCAACTCGACCGCGACGTGGTTGCCCCGGACCAGATCCGCACCATCGTCAGAGCCTTCAAGGAGAAACTCTTCACCGACATCTTTCCCGGCCGCACCGAGGTGCCCAAGACCCTCATCTTTGCGAAGGACGATGCCCACGCGGAGAACATCGTCGAAATCCTTCGCGAGGAATTCGGCAAGGGGAACGAATTCGCCCAGAAGATCACCTATCGCACCACAGGGGTAGATCCCAAAACCCTTATCAAGACCTTTCGCAACAGTTACCATCCCCGCATCGCCGTCACCGTGGACATGATCGCCACCGGCACCGACATCAAGCCCGTCGAGATCGTCGTCTTCATGCGCGCGGTCAAGTCCCGCACCTTCTTCGAGCAGATGAAGGGTCGGGGAGTCCGCGTCATCAAGCCGGACGATCTCAAAGCCGTCACGCCGGATGCCACGAGCAAAGACCACTTCGTCATCGTGGATACCGTCGGCGTCTGCGAGCAAGACAAGACCGACGCGCAACCGATGGAGAAAAAACCCAGCGTCGCCTTCGACAAGCTGCTCCAGGCGGTTGCGTTGGGGAACACCGAAGAAGACGTGCTCACCAGCATCGCAGGACGGTTGGCGCGCATGGAGCACCGCAACACGAAGGAAGATGAACAGGCCATCAACAAAGCCAGCCTGTCTGCGTCCGCGCCGAAGGCAGGCGGACAGGCAGGCCGTGGCCTAACTCTTCGTGACCTCAGTCGAGGTCTTGTGGAAGCGGTAAATCCAGATCGGCACCTGGAACATGCGAGGCAATTGTTTAAGACAGACTCACCGACCGATGAACAGGTCCAAGCGGTGGCTGCCAAGCTCATCAAAGAGGCCGTCACCCCGCTCCACGATCCGAAGCTGCGTGAACTTCTGATCGAGATCAAAAAGAAGAACGAACTCACCATCGATCACGTCAGCCAGGACCAGGTCATCGAAGCAGGATTCAGCGCCGATGCGCTCGCGCGCGCCCGCACCATCGTGCAGTCGTTCGAACAGTTCATCACACAGCACAAAGACGAGATCACCGCCCTGCAAGTCCTCTACAGTGTACCTGCGCGTCAGAGGGTGACGCAGGCAGGCAAGCGTCTAACATTTGAACACCTCAAGGATCTGGCCAACGCCATCGAAAAGCCGCCCTACCTCTGGAACGAATCCCAGCTCTGGCAGGCCTACGCGGCGTTGGAGAAGTCGAAGGTCAAAGGCGCGAGCAGCAAACGCATTCTGACCGACCTCGTCTCTCTCGTTCGCTTCGCCACGCATCAGGACAATGAGTTGGTGCCATTTCCCGAGAAGGTCAGAAGACCGGGTTTGGCCGAAAATGGCTCAAGCGAGAATTCGCTGCGGGCCGGACGCGGCAGGCAGGAAAGAAGTTTACGGACGAACAGCGCCAGTGGCTGGAAATGATCCGCGACCATGTCGCGGCCAATCTCAGCATC
>JACPZN010000310.1 GCA_016195505.1 Nitrospirota bacterium
ACGGTCGGCAGCAAGAACGTCGGCTTTACGAACGTGCTTCGCGTGTCGGGCAAGAGGGCCGGTCTCCTGACGTTGATCGGCGACATGGGCAAGGGGTGGGCGATGGGTTTCGCGGCAACGCGGTTGTTGCAGGATGAATGGGCCATCTTGCTCGTCGCGCTCGCGCCGTTTCTTGGTCATCTCTTTTCGCCTTTTCTCGGATTCAAGGGCGGCAAGGGTGTGGCGACCGCACTTGGTTTAGTCCTCGGCGTAGCGCCGCTGATCGGACTCCTTCTCCTCCTCGCGTGGATCGGGGCTGTCGCCCTGTGGCGCTACTCCTCCGGCGGTGCACTTACCGCCTTCGGGCTTTTTCCCCTCATCGCCTGGCTCGTTCATCCTACGGTTGGATTCATCCCCTTCTCCGTCGTCGTGAGCGGACTCATTGTCATGAAGCATAGGGGGAATATCGAACGGCTATGGAATGGTACGGAGAGCAAGATCGGACAGAAAAAATCCTAAGAGGTGTAAGTGCCTACAAAATTGACTCTCCTCAGACCCCTTCATATAATAACTTCCCACAAGTGATTTGACTGCCTTTCCGGACACTCATGGCTTCCTTTACCAAGGAATCTCTCTCGGCGACATGGGGTAGGGTCCTTGCTGGGCTTTCCCATGCCTTCGCGACTAAAACAGATGCCGAGGTCTTCACTCTCGAAGATCTTGAACTGCTTGAGCGGATTGCCGATGCGGTGGTGAAACGTGGCATGGCCGCGCCTGCGACGGTATTTCTGGAATCTCTCGGCCCCATGAATTTTCTTGGAAGCCAGGCGCTGTACTTCCTCACTCCTATCCTTGAGTTTGCGTTCAACGTCAAGGAACTTGAACAAGTTGCCCGGCTCCTCCAACGACGCGATACGATTGCTCGTCTCATCGCTCTCATCGAATCGAAGTCCGCTCCCGGCGCTCCACAGGGAGCGTCCGCTCAATGACCGCTGTGTCCCACGCCTCCAAGAAGCCAAAGATCGACCATCCGTTGAATGTCATCGTCGCCACGGACTGCGGTAGCACGACGACCAAAGCTATTCTCATCGAGAGAGTCGGCAACGAGTATCGCCAGACATTTCGTGGTGAGGCGCCGACGACGGTCGAGGCTCCGTTCGAGGATGTGACGCGAGGGGTACTGAATGCCATGGCGGAAATCGAAGAACTCTCCGGCCGCAAGATTCTGGATGGCGACAAGATCATCACACCGTGCCGCGACGCAACGACCGGTGTCGATATTTACATTTCGACCAGCAGCGCGGGCGGTGGGTTGCAGATGATGGTCACAGGCGTCGTCCAGAACATGACGGGCGAGAGTGCGCAGCGCGCGGCGCTCGGCGCCGGCGCCATTGTGATTGACGTGCTCGCTTCGAATGATGGCCGGTTGCCGCATGAAAAGATCGAGCGCATCAGGACGATGCGCCCAGACATGATTCTGATGTCCGGTGGCACGGACGGCGGGGCGGTCACCCACGTGGTGGAGATGGCGGAGTACATTGCAGCGGCGGAGCCACGACCACGGTTTGGGGCCACCTATAAGCTTCCGTTGATCTATGCCGGGAACAAGGATGCCCAGGGGCAGGTCAAGAAGATCCTTGGTGAGAAGGCGGCGCTGGAAATGACGGATAACATTCGTCCGGTTCTAGAAAGGGAAAATCTGGCGCCGGCTCGTAATAAGATCCACGATCTCTTTCTCGAACACGTCATGCAGCAAGCTCCCGGCTATAAAAAGTTGATCGACATGACAGGTGCGCCGATCATGCCGACACCGGCGGCCGTCGGTGTGATTATGGAGACGATCGCCAAGCGCGAGCATCTAAATCTTATTGGCGTGGATATTGGTGGGGCCACGACGGATGTATTCTCGGTCTTCGAGGGTGTCTTCAACCGAACGGTCAGCGCCAACCTGGGGATGTCTTACAGTATCTCCAATGTGCTCGCCGAAGCGGGACTGGCCAATATCATGCGATGGGTGCCCTTTACGATCGATGAACAGACACTCCGCAACCGGATCAAGAACAAGATGGTCCGGCCGACGACCGTGCCGCAAACCCTCGACGAACTACAAATTGAACAGGCGATCGCACGCGAAGCCCTCCGGCTGGCCTTGATTCACCACAAGTCGCTCGCCACAGGCTTGAAGGGTGTACAGCAGGAACGGACGATTTCCGATGTGTTCGAGCAGCAGACCTCCGGCAAGACGCTGATTGACATGCTGAAACTGGATCTGATCGTCGGCAGCGGCGGGATTCTTTCCCATGCTCCGCGCCGTATCCAATCGATGTTGATGATGGTGGATGCCTACGAGCCGCTGGGCTTCACCCGGCTTTCGGTTGACAGTATCTTCATGATGCCGCATCTCGGCGTCCTATCGACGATTGATGAGAAGGCCGCGACCGACGTGTTTGTGCGCGATTGCATGGTCTATCTGGGCACCTGCATTGCGCCGATCGGGCAAGGGAAAGACGGCGAACGTTGCGCCGACTACGGGATTACGTTTCCCGACGGAATGATCGTCAAGGATCAGCTCACGTTTGGCGAGTTGCGGCTTTTCCCGCTCGCGCTGGACCAGAAGGCAGTGATGACCATGCAGCCGGTGAAGCAGGTCAACCTCGGCGCGGGGCCTGGGACGCCTGTGACGCGCGAGATTCAAGGAGGCGTGGTTGGGCTGATGCTCGATGGGCGAGGCCGCCCGTTGCAACTTCCGGCTGATCATCAGGCTCGTGTCGCGGCGCTTACGAAATGGTTCAAAGCAGTGGATCTCTATCCAGGCTCTCGTGACAAGTGACGCGTAACGCGTGACAAGCAGGAGGGAAAACATGTTCCTGTTTGGCTCTGCTCGTTACGTGTCACGCGTCACCCGTCACGGTCGTTGAGTATGGCTCACAGTTATACACCAGGGTTGACCGTCACCGGCTGTACCGTCATTCGGCGGAGGCGTCAGTTGCCGCTGCCGGGAACGGTGCTGGTGAAGGCCGGTGATCTGGTTCAATCGAATCAGCCGGTGGCTCGGGCCGAGTTGCCGGGCAAGGTCTACCCGCTCAATCTAGCGAATCAGCTGGGGGTCGCACCTGACGAGATCAAGGAGTACTTGATCAAGAAGGAAGGCGATGCTGTTCAGAAGGACGAAATCCTTGCGGAGAACAAACCCCTGATCAAGTGGTTCAAGACCGAAATTCGTTCGCCCGTGACAGGCAAGGTTGAATCGCTCTCGACGGTGACGGGGCAAGTCCTGTTGCGGGAACCGCCGCGCGTGCTCGAACTCCTTGGTTACGTGGATGGGACGATTGTGGAGATCTACCCTCATCAGGGCGTCACCGTCGAAGCTACGTGCAGTTTGGTCCAAGGCATCTTCGGCATCGGAGGAGAAACATCGGGCAAGTTGGTTGTGGCCGTCACCTCTCCGGATCAAATGCTATCGCCGACTGATCTGAAGGCCGATATGAAGGGCAAGATCGTCGTCGGTGGGTCGTTCTTGTCGGCTGAGACGATGGCAAAAGCGAAAGAACTTGGCGTGGCGGGTCTCGTTGTCGGTGGCATTCATGACAAAGACTTGCGGGCTTTGTTGGGCTATGATCTTGGCGTCGCGATCACCGGCACGGAACAGGTGGGCTTCACGTTGGTTCTCACCGAAGGGTTTGGAACCATCCCGATGGCCCAGAAGACGTTCGTCTTGCTCTCTGCCCATACCGGTGAGAAGGCCTCGATTTCAGGCGCTACGCAGATCAGGGCCGGTGTCATTCGTCCCGAGATCATCATTCCACAGAAAGCAGGCAGAGTTGCGGGAGCTATCGCGGCGCTTCCTGCACGAGGCGGCATCCAAATCGGCGATCCTGTGCGCGTCATTCGCGATCCCCTGTTCGGGAAGATCGGGCAGGTGGCGGCGTTGCCGTCAGACTTGCAAAAGATTCCGACCGAAAGCGAAGTGCGTGTGCTGGAAGTGAAGTTTGCCGATGGATCGAAGGCGGTCATCCCTCGCACAAATATCGAAGTGATTGAGGGCTCCTGATAGAATGTTGAAGCGCATTCTTTTCCTATCGGTATCCCTACTTTTAGCATGCTGTCTTTTTGTTGCAGCACCAGAGGCTCAGGAACCGCTCTCGCCACCGCAAGACTTCCGTGTATTCGATACACCGAGCGACGGAGGAGGCAGTCTTACGGTTATTTGGCCTCCTGCTCCCTACGACTCGAAGGAGGTCCGCTACCAAGTTCTCTTGAGCGACGGGAAGAATAGTCTCGATCCTTCCAGCTTCAAGGTTGTCACCGAATTTGCTGCGAACACGCGTTACCTCAAGGAGTCCAAGTGGCCCTGGTGGACGAGACCTGCCGCGCGAGACCAGCATCAATTCACGCTCAAGAACGGCAAAGGAGTCGAGCTGAAAGACGGCACCACATACCACGTGGCCTTGGCTGTGGTTTCGGGGGACCAGCGTGCGTTCACGGACGCAGTTCAGGCTACGCCCGAGCCGAATTGGATAAACTGGAATCAAATTAACAACCTGTTTTTAGCGCTGTTGTTCGGCGGCATCGTGTTTTACGCCATCAGCATCGCCAAAAAACGGGAGATCTTCCTCCGGCGCATCCCGGGTCTTGATGCCGTGGATGAGGCGATCGGCCGGTCTACCGAGTTGGGCAAGCCGATCCTGTATCTGACCGGCGCCCACGATATGAGCGATCCCTCCACAATTGCGGCAGCGGTGATTCTCGGGCGGGTGGCAAAGCGCGCGGCCGGTTACGAGACGGACTTGCTTGTGCCTCATCGCGATCCGATTACCATGGCGGTCTGTCAGGAGATCACCAAGCAGGCCTACCTCGAAGCGGGAAAGCCAGACTTATTTAAAGAGGACGCGAACTTTTTCATCACGACCGATCAGTTCAGCTACACAGCGGCAGTCGACGGCATCATGTTGCGGAAAAAACCGGCGGCCAACTTCTTTATGGGTGCCTACTTTGCCGAGTCGTTGTTGCTCACCGAAACCGGTGCCAGCACTGGCGCCATCCAGATCGCCGGGACCGATTCCGATCACCAACTCCCGTTCTTTGTCACGACGTGTGATTATACCTTGATCGGGGAAGAGCTCTATGCCGCGAGCGCCTATCTCTCGCGGGAGCCGATTCAAGTCGGCACGTTGCTGGGACAAGATATCGGGAAGGCGCTGATCCTCGGCGTGCTGGCCGTGGGGACCCTTCTCGCCACAGCCGGTGTAGTCCTCGATGCGGAGTGGCCTCAACTGTTCCTGGATGTGTTTAAGGATGTGAAATGATTTTTCTCCGCCGACAAATGCCGCTGCTGATCACCCTGGTCACAGGACTGGTATTCGCGGCGCAGTACTACGTGCCGCATCCGGCATCGGAACAGCTGTTGACGTCGGTGACGAAGTGGCTCCAGATCATCGGGGGATTCGCGCTGATCTTAGGCGTGAGCAGCTTGTTCCATGTGCATGCCGTCAAGATCCGGCGTAAGGAAGCCGGATGGGGCTATAGTTTCGTGCTCTATGCCGGCATGCTGGGCACGATAGCGATCGGCCTCTGGGCCAACGGCAAAGAAGCGGTCGACGGCAGCATGACGGCGTTTGGCTGGATCTACAACTACATGATGGTGCCGCTGCAGGGCACCATGTTTGCCATTCTTGCGTTCTTTATCGCCTCGGCTGCCTATCGCTCGTTCCGCGCGAGAAGCAGGGAAGCTGCAGTGCTTCTGGTAGCGGCGATCATCGTCATGATGGGGCGCGTGCCGTTGGGCGAGTACATCCTACCCCTGAGCGGCGATGTCTCTCAATGGATCTTGAACGTGCTAAATGCCTCGGTGCGACGGGCCATTTTGATCGGCGTGAGTCTCGGGACTGTGGCCCTTTCCTTTAAGATTAT
>JACPZN010000311.1 GCA_016195505.1 Nitrospirota bacterium
ACGTTCCTGATTGCCTTCTTTCGAAAACGCGAAGGCCTGGAAGCGGGATGGAAATATCTGATTCTCTGCTCGGTTGGCATTGCGTTGGCGCTGTTCGGCACGGTGTTAACCTATTATTCCTCGGTCCGGATCCTGGGAGATGAGAGTACCGCGTTGAATGTGACCAAACTTCTTGAAGTGGCCGGTCAGCTGGATCCCCATGTGCTCAAACTTGCGTTCATCTTCCTCTTTGTCGGCTACGGGACCAAGATCGGGCTAGCACCCTTGCATGCCTGGGTGCCGGAGGCCTATAGCGAGGCGCCGGCGCCGGTCACGGCGATGCTGGCCGGCGTATTGGAAACCGTAGCCGTGTATGCCGTGCTCCGCAGCAAGGCCATCATGGACCAGGCACTCCCGCCGGCCTTCACAGGCAATTTGCTGATGCTGTTTGGGCTGATCTCGTTCGTGGTGGCGGCTCTCTTCATCCTGATCCAGCGCGACTACAAACGGTTGTTCGCTTACTCCAGTGTGGAACACATGGGGCTGGCCATGGTGGGATTCGGAGTTGGGGGACCGGTGGGCTTATTCGGTGGTCTGTTCCATTTGCTCAACCATGCATTGGCGAAGTCGCTGGCGTTTTTCGCGGCGGGGAACGTGCATCGCCGGTACGCCACCCGTGAAATCAGCGAGATACGGGGACTGGCGAACATTCAACCGATCACGGCGGTGGCGATGCTTGTCGCAGGATTGGCCTTGGTCGGGATGCCGCCGTTCTCAATGTTTGTCAGCGAAGTCATGGTCGTATCGGCGCTGGCCACTCAAAGTTTTGCTTCGGATACGCTGCATTTTGGACGATTCCTTACGATCATCATTGCCCACGATGTGCGCAGTCTCGCGATTGTCGCGCTGTTCCTCCTGTTTGCGGTGGCCCTGTTCGGGGGCTTCACCTATCGTGTGGTCTCGATGGTGTGGGGCACCGCACCGGATGGCGTGAGACGCGGTGAGCCGTGGGAGGCGGGACATGTCCCGCTGATCCTGACTGGTGGCGCATTGGTGGGGTTTGGTCTGGTGCTTCCTGAACCGGTGAGAGGGCTCATGGATCGGGCGGTCGCCATCTTAATGGCGAGGTAAGAATATGGCTGATGCGCAGACAGCGATGACCCAATTGAAGGAAGCCTATGGAGCTTCCGTCATTGAGATGACTTCAATCAATGGGACGCTGAGACTGCGGGTTAAGAAAGATGATCTGCCTCAAGTGGCACATTATCTCCACACGCATCCGAATTTGCGCGGAGCCTTGTCACTCCTCTGGGCCGTGGACCATCGGCCGCGCGAATCTCGATACGAGCTCTGCTACTTGTTCACGCTCTCGGAGCGCAAAGACTGGCTGCTGCTCTGCACCGACCTGCAAGGGGATGACCGTCTGTTCGGATCCATCACGCCGCACATCCATGCAGCGAAGTGGTATGAGCGCGAGATTCGCGACCTGTTCGGTCTGATCCCCGTCGGCCATCCAGACATGCGCCGGCTCGTCCGCCATGAACATTGGCCCAAAGGTTCCCACCCGCTAAAAAAGGACTTTCGATGGGACACCGTCTTGGAACGAGCCCAAGGGCAGTACGCGTTCAGACAGATTGAAGGCGAAGGGGTCTTCGAGGTTCCCGTTGGACCAGTCCACGCGGGGATCATCGAGCCAGGGCATTTTCGATTTTCTGTGGCAGGGGAGCCGATCATGCAGCTCGAAGTGCGTCACTTCTGGAAACATCGTGGCGTGGAAAAGCTCTTCGAGCAACAGTCGCTGCTTGCAGCCGTGCCGCTTGCCGAGCGCGTCTCTGGAGATACCACCGTGGGACATAGTCTCGCCTACTGCCAGGCCGTGGAAACGCTCATGCACCTCGACGTGCCGCGGCGTGCGCGTTACCTCCGCTCGCTATTTCTCGAACTGGAACGGCTCCACAATCATCTCGGCGATGTGGGTGCCATCTGCAACGACACGGCCTATGTGCTGGCCCATGCCCACTCTAGCCGCATGAAAGAACGTCTCATGCAGCTCAACGACCGGCTGACGGGGTCGCGATTTCTCCGGGAGGTGAACCGTGTCGGCGGCGTGGGCATCGACCTGACGGAGCAGCAATTGAAAGAGATCGTCGTCGAACTCGATTCAATCAAGCTGGATTTTGCAGACCTCGAGCGGATTCTGATCGCGAATGCTTCATTGACCGACCGACTGGAAACGACAGGCGTTCTCACTGAGCGGACGGCGTGGGACCATGCGGTGATGGGCGTCATAGGTCGGGCATCAGGGGTCGATCGGGACATTCGGCGAGACCATCCTTTTGCGGCCTATGACGATGTACAGCCAAGAGTGGTGCTCTATCGATATGGGGATGTCCGGGCGCGGATGCGGGTGCGGATGGATGAGATCCATGAATCAATCCGACTCATCAGGGAAATTAAACAACGCATTCCACAAGGGCCAGTTCTCACCCGGCCGACTGAGGTACCGGTTCAGGGGACCTGGGCGTTCTCTGCGGTGGAGGGCTGGCGGGGGGAAATTCTTTACGTGGTGATGGCCGGCGAGCAGGGGAAGATTCATCGATGTAAGGTACGCGACCCGTCGTTTGTGAACTGGCCCGCGATCCAATGGGCAGTGCTGGGGAATATCATTCCGGATTTTCCGTTGATCAACAAGAGCTTTAACCTCTCGTATGCGGGAAACGATTTGTAGGGAGGCCGAACATGTTTCGCATCATTAAGAAGAGTCTTAAGACCGGGGTCGTGACGGGCAAATATCCCAGAGCGGAGGTGCCTGCGGTACCGATTGTCCAAGAGGCTAAGGAGAAGACCAAACTCTTCAAACGGTCACTGACATTTCGAGAGGTGGACACTGGCTCCTGCAATGCCTGTGAGATGGAAATGAATGCGCTCGCGAACCCGGTGTATGACATCGAGCGGTTCGGCATTCACATCGCGGCATCGCCGCGCCATGCGGACGCCTTGGTGGTGACGGGGCCGGTTACCGTCAACATGGAAAAAGCGTTGAAAGACGTGTATAAACAAACGCCGGATCCGAAGCTTGTCATTGCCCTTGGCGATTGTGCGATTAACTGTGGCATGTTCAAAGGGAGCTATGCAGTCACCGGACCAGTGGAGCGCCACATCCCGGTCGATGTCCGCATCCCCGGTTGCCCGCCGCGGCCATCAGAGATTCTTCAGGCCCTGGCTGACCTGCGCGGACGCAAATCATCTCGGTGAATAGGGCGCGGCGTGCAGACAATCTGGCTTTCCCAAACAAGCCGCCTCGTCATCGAGCTAGACTCATCGCCAACCGCTCAGCTGTCGGCCGAAATTCCCCTCAGTTTGCATTGCAATTCAGCGGTGGGTCTCTTGCCGGATCTGAGAAGCCA
>JACPZN010000312.1 GCA_016195505.1 Nitrospirota bacterium
ATAGATCGAGGGTGTATGTGTCACCGCTTAGGGTCCTCAATTAACGTGGGCGGGAGCAATCATGACAACTCAAGCCGAAACAATGCTCCGTGTATCTCATACTGAAGCCGCAAAGAAACTCACAAATCAGATTGCTCAAGGCGAGCAATTGCTCGCAATACAGCTTGAATCCGATGAAGGTCTTAACCATTTTCTTGAAGACAAGAGATCCTGGCTGGACTACAGCAAGGAATTACTGCGTCAACTATTTACCACGGAACTCCTTGCAATGCGGTTTCATAACTCAGGAAGAGCCCCAGGCGTTGGTGCCTTTGACGACATTATTGAAGCGGAGAAGGCAGACCTTACAAGTCGCCTCTGTTTCATTCGATCACTAATAAAGCGCCTCGAGCTGATTCCGGAAAATTTGCCAAGTGCCCAATCGCCCAGTGCTGTTGGTAACAGCCTCCACACCCTCCATCCGGAAATTTATTCGAAATGTCATGCGCTATACGAGAAAGGCGCTTATGCGGAGGCGGCGGAGAAGGGATTCAAAGTCGTCAGAGACAGGCTGAGAAATCTAACAACCTACGAAACCGGTTCCGAGGCTTTCGGGAAGGGCAAGCTGCACGTTAAAGGAGCTACCGCTCCTCATGTGGATAGGGATTTCAATGAAGGTGTTAAATTTCTAACAATGGCGATAGATCAATTCAGAAATGAAAAGGTCCATACCTCTGACGCCAAAATCGAAGATCCCATTCGAGCCCTTGAGTACTTAGGATTGAGCAGTCTTGCGATGAACTTGCTCGACAATGCAGAGATTCCCAAACAGAATACATCTTGATCGCCGATAAGAAGACTCCAGCCCCGCGATGCCCCAAGTAAAGCTTCCTACTGTAACCCACGACCAAGCGGCAATAGGTTTGAATCCGTCATCCCCCTGCGCTTCCCACTGGCCCGCCCGGTTCGGTCATGCGCCAGGGGTCGAGTTTGAACTTTAGGGCCAGGAATGAGTATTGACTTATGGTGTCTCTGCCCGTTCATCGGCCCGACCTGGCTGCGACGGCGAATGGATAGAAGTAGCGGCCTAATCCCGCGAGATCTGTGTTGTACTCCTTCCCGCCCAGCATAGCGTCGCACAGAAGCTCTCGCACACGAGTCAGCTCCTTTTTACGTCCCTTCCAACGAGCATCGCCGATCGTCAGATCGAGCAGCTCCAACGCTCGAACGAAGGCTTTCTTGCACTGCTGAGGATCTTTCCCCTGCCAACGATGGGCGCGCGCCACCTCGCTGCCGACATTTGCCAGTTGCTCCACGATTGAGAGTGTTTGCCAACATCCTGCCGCAAGGCTTGCGTGTTGGTGTGACATGCGTGGTTCAGCCTGATCTCCGGAACAGAGATGGCCGACCGCTCAACTATCCGCCTGCACTTCCCACCGACCCGCCCGGTTCGGTCATGCGCCAGGGGTCGAGGAGTTCGGTGAGCCGCTTGTCCGGCAGGACTTTTTGTTCTTTGGCCATCTGGCGGACGGTCTTGCCTGATTTGTAGGCATCTTTGGCCAGTTTCGCCGCGGCTTCGTAGCCGATCTCCGGTGCCAGGGCCGTGCACATGGCCAGGCTTTCTTCTATCAAGCTCTTGCAGCGCTCTTCGTTCGCTTTAATCCCCTCAATGCATTTCACTGCAAAGTTGTTGGAGGCAGTCGCGAGGAGTTCGATGGATTGCAGGAGGTTATAGGCCATGACCGGCATCATGACGATGAGCTCGAAGTTGGCCGCCTGCCCGCCGACTGTCACCGTCACGTCATTGCCGATGACCTGCGCGCAGACCATCGTGACGGATTCGGCGATGACCGGATTCACCTTCCCCGGCATGATCGAGGAGCCGGGCTGCGTTTCTGGCAAATTGATCTCACCAAGCCCGCAACGAGGTCCCGAGCCGAGCCAGCGAATGTCGTTGGCAATTTTCATGAGGCTCACGGCCAAGGTCCGCAGCTCCCCGCTTGCTTCGACCAGTGAATCCTGAGCTGATTGCGCCTCAAAGTGATTCTTGGCTTCTTTGAAGACGCAACCGGTCTCTTTTGAAATGATCGCCATGACCTTGACCGAGAAGTCCGGATGACAATTCAGACCTGTGCCGACTGCGGTTCCTCCCAGCGCCACTTCACTCAAGGCCTCTTGCGCCCGTTTCACCCGCTGGATGCCGAGTTCGATCTGCCGGGCATAGCCGCCGAACTCCTGCCCCAAGCGCACAGGCGTCGCATCCTGTAAATGCGTTCGTCCGATTTTCACGATCTTGTCGAACTCTTTGGCTTTGCGATCAAGCGCCTTGTGCAATCGCGTCAAAGCCGGGATGAGTTGTTGCTGCATCAGTTCAGAAGCTGCGATGTGAATCGCAGTTGGAATGACGTCATTGCTGGATTGACCGAGATTGACGTGGTCGTTCGGATGCACGAGCTTGCTGCCACGTGCGCCGCCCAAGAGCTCGGCCGCCCGGTTCGAAATCACCTCGTTCGTGTTCATGTTGGTGGAGGTGCCGGATCCTGTCTGAAAGATATCGACCGGGAATTCGGCATCGAGTTTGCCGTGAACTACCTCGGTGGCTGCTTGCTTGATCGCGTCGGCAGGTTTCTTGTCCAATAAGCCCAGCGACTGATTCACGCTTGCCGCAGCCCGCTTGATCATACCCATCGCCCGAATGACGGATCGCGGCATGCGCAGCGGGCTGATCGGAAAATTCTCGATCGCGCGTGCGGTCTGGACTCCATAATAGGCGTCCGCGGGAACGGCTAATTCTCCCATCGTATCGTGCTCAATTCTGGCGGCACCAGTTTGTTTAGCAGGCAGATCTTTTTTCATGCGCTCCACTCCATCTAAAGGTTCACTCTCATTGCGGGCGCCATGATAAACTCAGGCCGCATGATTGCACAAGGGTTTGGTAATGGACAGACCGGTCGTGAGCGTTGATGCCTACGCAGGGTATAAGGGTGAAGAAACGCCCCGGTCTTTTACGATCGATGGAGCTCATTTATTCGTAAATGAAATTCTTGAGCGCTGGTACACAGAATCGCATAGCTGCTTTCGCATTCGCGCCAGTGACCGGCAGCGGTATGTGCTGCGGTACCATCTCGACGAAGGAGTGTGGGAGTTGGTGATGCAGGAGCGGCCCTAGGGTAAAGAAAAGGCCCGCCTAGTCAGGCGGGCCTTTTCTTATGTGAGTGAATCTCGTTGGCCTGACTTAGGCCACCTTCACGTCGATCGCTTTCGGTTTTACCTTTTCGGCTTTCGGCAAGTGCAGATTCAGCACCCCGTCCTTATACTCTGCCTTCACCGCACCTTCATCGACGGATTCCGGAAGTGTGAAGCTTCTAATGAAGCTTCCATATGACCGTTCGACACGGTGATATCTCTTCCCCTTCTCTTCCTTCTCCTGGCGGCG
>JACPZN010000304.1 GCA_016195505.1 Nitrospirota bacterium
GTACTTATTCGATTGATGATCAGACATGCGGGTCCCCCTGCTTTGTGCACCCAGAACACCTACGTGCTGCGGACACCGCTCTGCTGAGCCGCCAACGCCGCTGATGTACTATGGAACCAGAATCACTGCGCGCGCGACCTGCGCGCGCATGCGAGGGATCTGGCCCGATGAACACGTATGATGTCTGTATCGTGGGAGCAGGAGTTGTAGGGTGCGCCATCGCCAAAGAGTTGATGCAGCGCCGCTGGGACAGGCCCCTTCGCGTCGTTGTTATCGAGCTACACGATCGTGTGGCAGAGGAAACCAGTGGGCGCAACAGCGGAGTGCTCCATAGCGGAATCCACGAACATCTCCATTCGCTGAAGGGACAGCTGGCTCGAGAGGGTAGCGCACTGGCGGTCTCGTACGCATCAGAGCATGGCATCCCACTGCTGAGAACAGGAATGGTCATCGCCATTTCGTGGGAGGATGTCCGTCGAGGTCTCTGGCGTGAGGTGTCCGCACTGCGGCGGTTGTTGGTCAACGCCTGGAAAACGAACACCCCGGTATCGTTCGTTACACCATCGGGGTTGCGTGCGTGGGAACCGAATCTCCGCGCCTGCTGCGGTATTGTCATTCCAAGCGTCTCAGTCATAGACCCCCTGGCCTTTGTACAGTCTCTTAAGACCGACTCGGAAGCGACCGGTGCCGAATTTGCGTTCAACAACCGAGTGATTGGCATCGATGAAGACGCCGCCGCATACATCGTCACCACCGATCGCCAAAGAATCCGCGCAGGGTGCCTGATTAATGCCGCGGGACTCAATGCCGACGATATCGCTGCCCTCGCCTTGCGCTATAAAAAGTATAGCATCTGCCCGGTGCGGGGTGAGTACTACGAACTGGTCAGCCCGGAAAAGAAAAGCCTCATCGGACGCCTGGTGTATCCCGCTTTACCTCCTCAAGCGACCGGCAAGGGGATTCATTTCAGTCCCCGCCCGAACGGACAGTTGTTCGTGGGGCCGAATGAGATGGCAATCCAAGACAAGACGGACTACACGTCGCGCAAGACGCCACCCAGCGTGTTCGTCGAGGCCCTGCAGAAATTCCTCCCGACCCTCGAGGAAGGCGATCTGGAGTGGGCCTACTCCGGAATCCGTCCCTGTATTATGACCGGCACCGGGCGCAAGAGCGACTTCATCATCGCCGTAGATAGGGAGAATCCGCCACTCATCAATCTGATAGGAATTGAGTCGCCGGGGCTATCCGCGGCCTTAGCGATCGCCAAACATGTTGCCGAGCTACTCTGCGTTCAAAAGCGGTTCAATCCGTCCAGGGATCGATCCCCCTCATCTCACGACGCCTGAATGTGTTGAGAGTGCAGCCGCTCCGCTTCTTCCTTGTTCTTCCTTGCGCAAGACCCGATAGAGGGTTTTGCCAAGAAGCGTTCGTGGTAGCTCGCTGCGAAATTCGATGGACCTCGGAACTTTATATGGAGCCAAGTAGCGCCGGCAGTGCTTTATGAGGTCGTGTTCAGAAATTTCGTTCGAGGATGGAACGACAACCGCCTTGACCGACTCGCATCCGTCCTCCGACGACACGCCAATGACCGCGGCTTCTCGTACCTCCGGGTGGAGTAGTATTACTTTCTCGATCTCAGAAGGATAGACATTGAAGCCTGAAGTGGAGAGGATCATGTCCTTCTTCCGATCCACAATGTAGAAGAAGCCGTCTTCATCCATGCGTGCCATGTCGCCGGTTGCGAGCCACCCATCGGGCTTCATCACATTTGCCGTTTCCACAGGGTTGTTCCAGTACCCCTCCATCACTTGCGGACCTCGCACCCAAAGTTCACCGATTCCTCCAAGCGGGATCTCCTGGCCCGCCTCATCAACGATTTTCGCCTCGGTATTCGCAATCGGTAATCCAATGGAGTGCTTCACCGAAAGGCCACGGGCGATGTTGCAGTGTGTCACCGGAGAAGCCTCCGAAAGACCATATCCCTCTACAATAAGCTGGCCGGTCCGTTCCTTGAATTTCTTGAGGAGCTCGTACGAGAGCGCGGCGCAACCGCAAAGGCAGAACTTTGTCGCCTCGAGGTCCTTCTCATTGCAATGTTCCAAGAGTTTCTGTACGAGCACAGGGACCAATGAAACTACGGTCGGTTGTTTCTTGCGTATGACCGAGAGGAGCATTTGAATATTGCGGGGATCGGGCACGAGTACCATACATCCACCGACTGCTAGGCAGATATTCTGTGTGACCGTCATCCCAAACACATGAAAGAGTGGAAGCGCTGCTAGAAAACTCTCTGTCCGTTCGGTA
>JACPZN010000318.1 GCA_016195505.1 Nitrospirota bacterium
CCGGAATACACGTCGCATCGGTTCCGGCCGTTCGTGCGGGCCATGGGGCTCATCCCCTGCCACACGCCTCGGCGCAGTCCGCAGTCGAATGGTTTGGCCGAGGCCTTCTTCGGCAGCTTCAAACGGGATTACGTGTACCAGGCGTGCCTCGAAACGTTGGAAGAGGTGGGGCGGCAGGTGCCGGGCTGGATCGACCATTACAACCAGGAGGCACCGCACAGCGCCTTGGGCATGCAGTCGCCAGCCGCGTTCTATGCGGCCTGGCTCGTCACAAACAAGCAACGACCTGTCCACAATTAAGCGGGGCAGTACAGCAACAATGATTCACAATCTCGGGTGCTTACCGACTTCTCTCAGTGTTACCGACCGTCGGTCCGTGGCCGAGCCATACTGACCAGGCTGATGGTTAGGACGTGCAAACAATGAATGAACGCAACACAGCCATGATTGGAGTTTGTCGGAGGCATGATGATGAGTATGCTTAGTGTTCGTGGTGAAGGAATGCCGCAAGTGGCCGTTGTCGGGGCCGGCTATTGGGGGAAAAACCTGGTGCGCAACTTTCATGGACTGAATGCACTGGGGGCTGTATGCGACAACGATCCAGAGCGGTTGGAGTCGTTCAAACAACAATATCCCTCGGCAAAGATGTTCAATGCCTATTCGGATGTGTTGAGAGATGCGACGATACACGCAGTCGCCATTGCGACTCCAGCCGAGGCGCATGCCGACGCGGTGAGGGAGGCGTTATTGGCCGGAAAAGACGTGTTTGTGGAGAAGCCGCTCTGCCTCTCTGTCGAAGAAGGGGAGGGACTTGTCGCCCTAGCCAAGCAGAAACATCGCATTCTGATGGTGGGACATCTGCTCTGGTATCACCCGGCAGTGCTCAAACTAAAGGAACTCATTGCTGCGGGAGAGTTGGGGAGAATCCAATACATCTACTCCAATCGATTGAATCTGGGGAAAATTCGGCGGGAAGAAAATATTCTGTGGTCGTTCGCACCGCATGATATCTCCGTGATCTTGGGGCTGCTGAACGAAATGCCACAGACTGTCAGGGCTCAAGGCGGGAACTATCTTCACCATCAGATCGCTGATGTCACGATCAGTCTCCTCTCCTTTTCAAGCGGGGTCAGGGCGCATATCTTTGTCTCGTGGCTACACCCGTTCAAAGAGCAGAAATTGATCGTGGTGGGTGACCGCAAGATGGCCGTGTTTGACGACATGGAGCAGAAGGATAAATTGCTGCTTTACCTGCACTCCATAGACTGGAAAAACAATATCCCAGTCGCAAACAAGGCGGATGCCCAGCCGGTCGAGCTTGATCAGGGGGAGCCTCTTCGTACCGAGTGCCTCCATTTTTTGGAGTGTGTTGCCACGCGAACGCGGCCAAGAACCGACGGGGACGAGGGGCTGCGCGTGTTGTCCGTGCTACATCGCTGTCAAAAGGCGTTGGAAAAAGAGTCGCATCGTCAAGAGCAGCCCGTGCCGCCTATGGAGAAGAAGTATTTTGTGCATGCGTCGGCATTCGTTGACGAAGGTGTGGAGATTGGAGAAGGCACCAGCATCTGGCATACCTCGCACATTCTCAAGGGATCGCGAATTGGGAAGAACTGCAAGATTGGTCAGAATGTGGTCGTGGGACCGAATGTGATCGTGGGGCAGGGAGTCAAAATTCAAAACAACGTATCAGTCTACGAAGGCGTCACCTTGGAAGACTTCGTATTTTGCGGTCCCTCGATGGTCTTTACGAACGTGTTTAATCCGCGTAGTGAGATCCCGCGCATGAAGGAGCTCAGGCCGACGCTCGTCAAGCGCGGGACCACGTTGGGCGCGAACTCAACCATTCTGTGCGGGATTACGATCGGCCAATATGCCTTCATCGGTGCGGGGTCAGTCGTTACCAAGGACGTGCCTGATCATGCGCTCATCGTCGGGAATCCAGGCCGAGTGACGGGGTGGATGTGTCTGTGCGGCGTCAAACTTCTTGTCAAGGGTAAGAAGGCTACTTGTCCAACCTGTAAAAAACAGTATCTGTCCGCTAGAACCGGCATGAAGCTGGTGTAACTCAAACAAGGAGATTTTCATGGGAGTCCCGCTACTCGACCTGAAAGCCCATCACGAGCCGCTCCACAAGGAAATCATGCTGGCGCTGGAGCAAACTTTCCAGAGTCAAGCGTTCATACTCGGACCGGACGTGGCGAAGTTGGAGGAGCGGGTGGCCGCATACTCTCAAGCCAGGTATGGAATCGGCGTGTCGTCGGGCACCGATGCGCTCCTGCTCGCGCTGATGGCTATCGGGGTGGGCCCTGGAGACGAAGTCATCACCTCGCCCTATTCTTTCTTTGCGACAGCGGGAGTCGTCGCTCGACTGAACGCCAAGCCGGTTCTCGTTGATATTGATCCGAAGACATACAACATTGATCCCTCAAGAATCGGCAAAGCGATCACGTCGAAAACCAAAGCCATGATCCCGGTACATCTCTACGGACAGTGCGCAGATATGGCTCCGATTCTTGATCTCGCGCAGCGGCATAATCTGAAAGTCATCGAGGATGCGGCACAAGCCATCGGTTCAGAATATCGTGACGGCCGGCGGGCTGGCAGCATGGGAACGGTTGGGTGCCTTTCCTTTTTCCCCAGCAAGAACTTAGGAGCGTTGGGCGATGGTGGGATGGTCGTCACGAATGATCAGGAGTTGGCTGAGCGCATAAAAGTGTTGCGTGTCCACGGGGGCAAGCCTAAGTACTACCATAAGATGATTGGCGGAAATTTCCGGCTTGATACGATCCAAGCCGCGGTACTGAATGTGAAACTGAATTACTTGGATGATTGGACCAGGCGACGCCAAGAAAATGCGCAACGGTATGAAACCCTCTTTCAACAGAGCGGACTGGTGCAAAAAGGGAACGTCCGACTGCCGGACCCGGTCTATCGCGATTCAGGCAGCAAGCACTACCACATCTATAATCAGTTCGTGCTTCGAGTTGAAAAGCGAGATGACCTGATGGCGTATCTCAAACAGAAAGGGATCGGCACGGAAATCTACTATCC
>JACPZN010000319.1 GCA_016195505.1 Nitrospirota bacterium
GAACTGCGGCATAAAGGTGCTCCTTTCCTGGGGACCAGGTTTGAGGCACGCGACGCATATGGCAAGAAGAGGCGGCAGTATCCTAGAACAGGAGCCGCGCGTCAATATAATAAGGTGCTTTGCCTAGCGCCCGCCGCGGCTTCGCAGAAGCAAGCGGGATGCCGCCCCCGAGTCAGCCAATCTTGCGGGATTTGGCCGTGCATCCTCCGAATACATGGTGCAGGCGATGCGGCCGGACCCGGCGAAACTGTGACCAAATTGGCCCCATGCGACGAAATGGCAAGAATACCCAAGCCTTGTGTTGACACAGGTTCCCGAACCGTGAGCCATCGGCACGCGATTCAACCTAGACCTCGCTCTCCTATCTCCGCTACACTTCGTCGTCTCCAACGGGAGCATTTGATGCGGGACGAACGAACGACCAACTACTATGCGGTACTCGAACTCTTGCCGACCGCCACGCTTGCGGATATCAAAAAAGCCTGGCACGAGCAGCTGCAGGTCTGGCATCCAGATCGCTTCAACCATTCGCCGGCCCTGCATCGCAAGGCGGAAGCCAGGACTCAGCTCATCAACCAGGCTTATGAAACATTGAGCGATCCTGCCCTGCGCACCCGCTACGATGCCGCCACACAGGGCACTCTGTCCACGACGCCGCCAACACGCTCATCTCCTCCGCCGCGTCCGCAACCAGCCCCGCGATCCCGGCAGGAATCCCGCGGGCCTCAAGCCCTCATCATGCTCTCGCGCCAAGGTCAACCCAAGACCATGGTGCAGGCCATTACGATGCTCGTCGACACCCGTGAACATCTCCCCTACGAGTTCAAAGGTTTTGTGCGTATCGACGGGACCATTCGGCAGGCACTGTCGGCGGGTGACTACGCCATCGCGGAAGCGCCGGAGATTTTTCGCGTGGAACGCCGACGCGTAGAAGAGTTCAATACGATCTTTTCAAATCCTTCCGACAACCGCCAGCCCTTCTTGCAGGAACTCGAACGGCTCCTTCCGTTCCCGCATCGGTTTCTGGTGATCGAAGGGACGATCCAATACAGCAAAGGCGAAGGGCGTCTAGGCCAATACCATAAGAATGGCATGATGGATTTCCTGGATGCACTGACTGCGAGATTCGGGATCAAGATTATTTATGCGGACAGTCGGGAGGAAGCGGAAGAACGAGTCGCCAACCTGGCGGCGGTGCACTACGCCTACTACTTCGCCGAACAGCATGGACTGGGTCGCTGCCTGGCGGAGAATGATGTGTGAGCAGTGTGCATATTTTACAAACCGATCAATCTGCTCGTGACCGTTCCACCGCAGGCTGACCTAACCACACACGTTGAAGTGCACGAAGAATCAAGAATGCCGCAACGGTGGGGAGCCAGATCCACTTGGCCTCGCTGGCGAGGACCTGAAAAGCGTCTTCATTGAAAAATGTACCGATGCCGATCGGAGACACAACAACTGGACGAACGCTGAAGAAATATCGGCCTGTATCAAACGGGGAGAAGAACGCCACACCCAACCCTCCGTCCGTCATCGCGTCAAGCACGCCGTGCGAGGCCGTGCACAGAAAGAAATAAAAACATATTCCTGCCTTCACTCCCGCTGGCATCTGTCGGTACCACAGGCCTACAAGGGAGGCACTCAACAGGCCGGCAAAGAAGATCGAATGTGTCAGGCCGCGATGCCCCCAGAGATCGCCGTATTGGATGCCATAGTAAAACCCGAGGACATCCACATCCGGAACGATTGAGCAGACAACACCCAACAGTAAGACGCGCCACGTCATCATGTTGTGCTGAGAGACCTTGCCTAACGCAAGGGAAACGAGAACATGGGAGAACGCCGATGCCATGCATGCCCTCTCAATTCAATCCACACTTGGTTGAAATAGGTGCTGACAGCGAATGGCTTATAGCACGGGCAAAGAGAATCCCGTGCATTTCTTTTTCGTGCCATAGGCTATATGCCATATGCTATTGGCTCTTCAGCACGTTACCCACCCGTTGCAAACCCAACCTGCCGCCAGGCTTCGTACAGGATGAGCGCCACGGTATTGGAGAGATTCAGACTCCGGCTGCCTGGGACCATCGGTACGCGGATCCGTTGTGGGTCCGGGAATTGTTTTAGGATGTCGGCCGGCAATCCTCTTGTTTCAGGACCGAACAGAAACACGTCGTCTGCGACATAGTGATTCATGTCGTAGCGCTGCGTGCCTTTGGTGGAAACGGCGAAGATGCGGCGAGTAGTGAAATGCGCGGCGCATGCGGCCCAGTTGTTGTGAACCGTCACTGTGGCGAATTCATGATAGTCCAGCCCGGCGCGCACCAGTTGCTTGTCTTCCAAAGAAAAACCCAGCGGTTTCACGAGATGCAGCCTAGCTCCCGTGTTGGCGCAGAGGCGGATGATGTTGCCCGTGTTCGGGGGAATTTCAGGCTGGTAGAGGATGACGTCGAACATGACATCAATCGCAGCGTTCGGTAGAGGGCTTCTAGCTTATAGCCTATAGCACGAACAAGAGAAATCCCTCTTCTTCGTCTCCATGCCATAGTCATAAGGTCCTCTTATTTTCGGACGCGATAGACTGTCGGAGAGGCAGATCGCGAGTGCAGGGTAGGGGTTGATGGTTTGTTTCGCCATCGCATGGCTTCTTGGTATAGTGAGCAACAATCAAGGAGCGGCGGATACGAATAGATAACAGCCCTTTCTATGCAAGACACCTCTGTTCGGACCACATATCATACCCTTCCCATGTTTCTGAGTATGTCCCTCATGGCCATAACCGGAGCCTTTGTATTCGCCGAGACACCATCGATACTTTCAGCAGAAAAGGTCGCCGAACAGGCCAAGGCCCTGTGGGAAAGTGGCGCGATGCCTGCTGCCCTTGAGATCCTTGAACAAGGGATTCACGACTACCCTCAGACTCTCACGCTCCAAAAATTGCGCGGCGATATTCTGGCCGCGTCCCGAGGCCCTCAAGAGGCGGTTCAGGCCTATGAAACGGCTCTTGCCGGGATGCCGGCCGCGTTGGATGTTCGCTGGGCCAAGTGGAGCGTGTTGGTGCGGTGGGGACAGGCGGAGGAAGCCATCTCCGAGTTGCGGCGTATGGCACTGCTCGATGGCCGGAATCCCTTGATCCAACTGCGGCTGGCACAGGAGCTTCGAAAG
The DNA here is from genome assembly GCA_016195505.1 of Nitrospirota bacterium. Classification (GTDB taxonomy): domain Bacteria; phylum Nitrospirota; class Nitrospiria; order Nitrospirales; family Nitrospiraceae; genus Nitrospira_D. Next base: position 3,169 of record JACPZN010000319.1, read on the forward strand.
CTCGACCGCCTTGAGGAATCCCTCGAATCGTACAAGAAGGCTGTTGAACTCGCGCCCGATTTGCTCGGCTGGCGGTTGGCGCTGGCCCGAGCGCGGTTCGATGTCCTGGATTATCCGGGTGCCGAGGCCGACCTGAACTATGTGTTGCAGAAGGCGACACCCGGTTCTCCACTGGAACTCCCCGCCAAGAATCAGCTCGCACAGCTCTATGAATCCATGGAACGGGGGCGACGCTTTACTCCGGTCATCACACCTGGTTCGACCCCCTCGCAGTTGAAGGAATGGGCCGCCATTCGCGCCGATGCATGGAAACTGTTCGAAGCGGGCCGCTATCAGGAGGCGGAACCGGTCTATCGACGCCTGTTGGCCCTCAATCCCAGAGATCCGGTTGCTACCCATCAGTTGGGGCTGACCCTCATGCAGCTGGGCCGCTGCGAGGATGCACTGAGGGTTTTCGGAAATATGTCAAACCTCAATCCAAATGAAGAAGACTATGCGGATACGGTGTTTCGGATGGGCCAATGTTTGGTGGAGTTGGAACGGTGGGAAGATGCTTTCGTCCATTTTCAGCTTCTGTATGACACGGCCGTCGAATTTGAGGAAAGCAATAAGCATGTGGCGCTGCCAGCCGGAACGCGCGTTCTCTCGAAAGAGAAAATCGGTCGGTGGCTCGAGAAAGTACGTCCTCACGTTCCTGAATTAGCGAAATTGAAGGATGAGGAAGCGAAGGCCGGCTCTCCACCTGGTGAGGTTGCGCCTGCCTCAGTGCCGACGGAAGAAGAACTGTATATGAAAGCCATTGAACGGATAAAACCTCAGAAGGCGCTGGACACAGGAGCAGCTCTGATAGGTAGAGATGCCGATTTCAGTTGGTTTCGTTTTGTCATCCCCGCGGGCAAAGTCGTGCGGGACGATTTCCCTACCGGGGCCCATGAATTCATTCCGCTGAACCCAGGGGATACTTTTCCCACCACACAGCCGGAGATCTACTTGGTCTTCGGACTGGTCTCGGATTCATTCGACGCCGTGCCGCTCACCGCACGATGTGTGGTGGAAACATCCGAGATGACGGAAGAGTCACGTGCGGCAGCACAGGACCGCGTCATGACGTCAATGAACGATCGGTCCGGCTATTTTCTGTTAATCCCGCCAAAAACCGGCTGGTCACCGGGCCTCTACCGCTGTGGGCTCTTCGCCGGAGAACGGACAACTGCCTATACTTATGTGGATGAAGTCAGATTTCGTATCATTGATCCAGCTCGGCGGTCGTAACACAACTTTCCTGCTTTTGCCTTCAGGTCCATAGCATCAGCTCTTCATTTGTCTAGACATAGTGGGCACTGGATGGCCTGAAGCGGGAATTCAGACCAAACGGTTGCCGTTGGATTTTCGTCTTAGGGGGAAAATGTGATTGGTCTGTCAGCTCGCCACCGGTTGCTGGTAGTCCACCTCAATTTTGAATCCCAGATCCTCGATCATGCCCCAGACTTCGGGGGCTGGTGCGCCCGGCGTCGTCAGGTAGCCATTCACGAAGACAGAGTCGGCTGGATAGAGGGCTAGCGGTTGGAGACTGCGGAGATTGTGTTCACGCCCTCCGGCGATGCGGATTTCGGTCCTTGGGTGCAGGAAGCGGAAGAGGCAGAGAACTTTCAAACAACGTTGCGGCGTGAGCTGATGGCAATTCTCCAACGGCGTTCCTGCAACAGGGTACAGGGTGTTCAACGGAATCGAGTCCGGCTTCACATCACGGAGGGCCATCGCCAGCTCGATCACGTCTTCGTCCTGCTCGCCCATGCCGACGATTCCACCTGAGCAGATTTCCAATCCCGCTGCTCGCGCATTCTTGATCGTCGCGAGACGATCTTGAAAGGTGTGTGTCGTGCAGATCGAGCCGTGGAAGGCTTCGCTGGTGTTCAAGTTGTGATTCACGCGATCAACCCCTGCAGCCTTCAGCCGCCTCGCCTGGATTTCGCTCATTAGACCGAGTGAGCAACAGATCTGAATCGGAATCTCCTGCTTGATTGAGCGCACAGCTCCGGCAATCTCGTCGATCTCCCGATCCAACGGACTTCTCCCGCTGATGACGATGCAGTAGCGTTGCGCCTTCGACGCGGCGGCCTGGCGGGCGCCTTCGATCATCTGATTCTGCGGAAGCAAGTTGTAGCGCTCAATGGGCGCGGTCGAGACGGCGGATTGGGAACAGTAGTGGCAATCTTCCTGGCAGGCGCCGCTCTTGGCGTTCTGTAGCATCTGGAGCCGCACGGTGCGTCCGAAGTATTTTAACCGGACTTGAAAGGCGGCATGCAGCAGCGCGAGCAGTTCGTCATCCGGCGTATTCAATACGGACAGCGATTCCGCTTTCGTGAGCGGTTCATTATTCAGAGATTCGTTCGCTAGCAACATGTAGTCGGTCATCTCTAATTCCTTGTGTCATAATATTTGCTCAACCATCGTTCGTGAAGCGTCGTTCGTCGCTGGCAAACTGAATCTCTGGCGCTTCACGAGATACGCTTCGCGAATAACGATTCTGGAGGAGGAAAACCTACACGGTTTCAAAGGGAGAAGCAATGCCCTGATAGGGAACGGCACGCACGGATGGCGGTCCTCCGTCTGTGCTGGTGGATGTGCCTGGGCTCGCTTCGAGCCAGGGGAGGGCAGTGAGCGTATTCCAACGGAGGCAGCGGCGGCAGCGTCCAGACCATTCGACGGATTCCTGTTGGCACTGGGTGCAGACGTAGGGGACGACTACGCGCTTCTTGAAACTGAGTGCTTTCTTGAGTTCGCTGATGGCCTGCTCGAAATGCTGCTTGCGCAAAAAGAGATTGGCCATGACCTTATGGTAATCCAGCAGGTGGTCTTGGGGACCTTCGATCGTCGAGAGGACATCGAATGCCTCGTCCACCATTTCGAGCCGATAGTAGAGCTTGCCCAGATAGAATTGCAGCACGGGATTCTGCGGATCCTGCTGCAGCGCCTCCTGGTACACACGGATGATTTCGCTGGGCTCGCCCTGGTCCAAAAACAATTCTTCCAGCCGATGGAGGATGATCACACTCCGTGTTCTCGCATATACTTTCTTCAAAATTTCGGCGGCATCCTTTGTCTTGCCTTCATGGATGAGGATTTCACCCAATCCAATATAAGCTGGAAGGAAGCTGCGGTCCTTCTTGATCGCCCCACGGAAGTACCGCCTGGCTTTGTCGGGATGTCCGCGCTCCAAGAGCTGCCTGCCCACCTCGTACATGCAACCTACGAGCAACGCGGCCTCTGTCTGCTTTTCCGGATCAGACAGGTTGGCTTTGAGGAGGCGATGTTGAATCTCCAGTGCCTCACTCCATTTTTCCAAGCGGATATTGAGGTCCCGCTTGCGGATCAGCGCCGTCAAGTTATCGGGCTCGATTTTTAGAATCTTTTGAAGTGTTTGGAGCGCTTCCTCGTAACGCTTGGCCCCCTCGAGATCCTTACCCAATTCCAGCAAGACTTCGATATCCCGATCGGCCACTCGATGGGCATGCTGGTGGAGCCGGACCGCTTCCGAGAAATTCTGCTCGGAGCGATAGATATTCCCCAGCCAGAGAAGGGAATCGACGCGATTGGGGTCGATGGCGAGGGCCTTTTCAAAGAGGTTGATGGCCTCTATTGTCCGCTTGGACATGTACGCATGGGTCCCGTCACGGTGCAGGGCATCCACCTTTTCTTTGCGGCGCACCAGCCGATTGCTGCGCCAATTCAAAATCACATGCGCTGTTTGTTGTAGGCCGACGATGAAAGTGACGATAACCGCGCCGATGGCCATGGAAATCAAGACGAGGGTCACGGGGCTCACCTCAAATTCCACCGACGAACTGGTGCGGACGGTGACGGTGCCGGGATTGAGTTCGCGGAAATAGCTGTAGATGAAGACGCTGGCGCTGACGAGGAAGATCGTGATCAGCAGTCTCAACATAGTCTAGACCGTCTTTCGTGCGGTAGCCCTCCGCACGATAATCCGCTTCTTAGGTGAAGCCGCCGGTGCAGGCGTATCGTCAGGGATCTGGACCAGCTTGGCGTCGCTCCAGAGCCGCTCTAGGGCATAGTGTGATCGAGCATCTTGCCGGAAAATATGCGCGATAACATCGCCGAAGTCGAGTAACACCCACTGTCCCGATGTTGTGCCTTCGATACTCAACGGTCGGTGGCCACTCCGGGAGAGTACGCTGTCGAGATAGTCTGCGATGGCGCGAGTCTGTCTATCCGACTCCGCCGACCCAAGGACCAGATAGTCGGCCACAGAGGTGAGCGGAGCGACGTGGAGGATCTGGACATCGAGGGCCTTTTTGTCAAGCATAGCCCTGCCTATGGCAAGGGCGGTGGCCTTAGATGTGCGTGCGATCGCGATCCTCCTGATACAGCCGATGCTGAAGTATATAGGATTCAACGGGGGGCGGCAACAGATTTACCAGCGTTGCCCCGCGTCTGATCCGCTGTCGGATATCGGATGAGGAAATTGAGCTGGACGGGATGGAGAGGCAGATGATGCCCTGGCATGAGGGAATCGCAATATCCAGTCTAGCCAGGTTTCCGGAATCAAGCCGAGCTAGCGCATGTGAATCAAGTCTCGGCAGCATCGATAGTTTCGCCAGCGACTGGAAGGATTGTCCCGGTCGTGGAACCACGACAAACCGACAGGCGTTCAGCAGCTCCTGAGGTTCTTTCCAACTGGGGAAATCAAGAAACGCGTCGAGCCCGATGAGAAAGTACAACTCGGTGGCCGAGCCAAGCTGTCGCTGGAGTTCGCGGATCGTATCGACGGAGTAGGACTTTCCCGTTCGCTGCACCTCAATGTCCGAAATGTTGAAAGTTGGAGTTCCGGCGATCGCGATCCGGACCATTTCGAAGCGATCTCTTGCCGGGACAAGCGCCCCATCTCGCTTGTGGGGAGGTTCTCCTGTGGGAATGAAGAGCACACGGTCGAGGTGGAGTTTTTCACGTACATGACCTGCAATGGCGAGGTGGCCATTATGAATGGGGTTGAAACTGCCGCCGAGTAGGCCGAGGCGTGTCAAGGCTGAGCGCTGGGTGCTGAGCGCTGAGTGCCGAGGTTCAGAATCCGAAGAGATCATAACTCAGCACACAGGATGCAGACCTAGAGGATGACAAGATTGTCCCTGTGGATAACTTCCTCGTATTCCTGTGGCCCGATCTGCTGTTGAATAGCTTGTGTCTTGAGGCCTTTCATGCGGGTCAGAAGGTCGGAGGAAAAATTCACGAGGCCCTTGGCGAATTCTTTTCCCTCGGCATCCAAGCAGCTTACCGGATCGCCGGCTTCGAATTGTCCGCCGACATCGATAATGCCTGAAGCCAGCAAGCTCTTACCCCTCTGGGTCAGCGCTTCAACCGCGCCCTGGTCGAGGCGGATCTGCCCGCGCGGACGAAGCGTGAAGGCGATCCAATGCTTACGGCTGTTCAGGCGCCGTTCACGCGCGAGAAAGAGGCTTCCTCCGGGTCCTCCGGCAAGCACGCTCGGCAGGAGCCCGGGACGCTCACCATTTACGATCAGCGTGGAGACGCCGTACTCGCCGACTTTCTTGGCGGCGCGCAATTTTGTTGCCATTCCCCCGGTACCCTCAAAGGTGCTGGAGACGCCCGCCCGGCGCTCAATGTCTTCGGTAATTTCTTGAATGAGGGGAATCAGCGTGGCTGATGGGTTCTTCCGCGGATCTTCGGTATAGAGTCCGTCGACGTCGGACAGAATCACCAACAAATCGGCATCGGCCAGATGCGCGACCTCGCTTGCGAGGGTGTCGTTGTCGCCGACCCGGATTTCCTCCACGGCCACGGTATCGTTCTCGTTGATGATCGGCAGAATGCCGAATCCGATGAGTGCCGTTAGTGTGTAGCGGGCGTTCAAGAACCGTCGTCGATCCGCCAGATCCTGGTGGGTCAATAATATTTGCGCGACTTGAATGCCGAGCCGCTCAAAGGCCTTTTCATATGCCCACATAAGCCGGCTCTGTCCTACAGCAGCTGCGGCCTGCTTGACCGGCAGACTTTTCGGGTACTCCTTAAGTTGTAGTTTCTTGATGCCGGAGACGATGGCGCCTGACGACACGACCAAGATTTCCCGGCCGCTCGCTCGAAGTGCGGCCATTTCGTCGGCCAGACGCTCGATCTGCTCGGGGCGCAGGCCTGTTGCGCGGGAGGCAATGAGGCTGCTCCCGATCTTGATGACGATCCGTTTTGCGTGTGTTAAGAGCTCGTCTCGCATGGCGTCTTCCGTAGGGTCTCCACCTGCTTTCCGACGAAGGCGACCAGCTCATCGAGCCCTTCCCCGGTGGCTGCAGAAATCGGCAGACACGTGTACTTTCGACGTCGGCAGTAGGTCTGGAGTTGTGCGAGTCGGTCGCCGTGTCTGCTTACATCGATCTTGGTCGCGACAATGGCAAATGGACGCCTGGTCAGGGTCTCGTCATAGGCGGCGAGTTCCTGCCGCATGACTTCGAAACTGACGACCGGCTCGTCGGGAGCCCACTCCGAAACGTCGATCAAATGGAGGAGGAAGGCCGTGCGCTCGATGTGGCGGAGAAACTGAAATCCTAGTCCCTTCCCCTCGTGGGCACCCTCGATTAGACCGGGGATGTCGGCCACGACGAAGCTGCGGTCGGAGCCCCACCGCACGACGCCGAGGTTCGGAATCAGGGTGGTGAAGGGATAGTCGGCGATTTTCGGGCGTGCCGCTGAGATTGCGGCGATGAGCGTCGATTTGCCGGCGTTGGGAAATCCGACCAGCCCGACATCAGCGAGTAGTTTGAGCTCGAGCCGCAGCGTTCGTTCTTCGCCCTCAGTCCCATGGGTGAACCGCGTCGGCACCCGATTGGTGGAGGTGGCGAAGTTGCTGTTGCCTCGACCGCCCTTGCCGCCCCGCGCAATGATAACCGTTTCGCCATCGGCGACCAAATCAGCAAGGACTTCGTTCGTGGCGTCATCGTAGACGACGGTGCCCACCGGGAGGGTGACGGTCACGTCTTCTCCCGTACGTCCGGTGCAATTGGAGCCACCGCCGGCTCGTCCGTCTTCCGCTTCATAGTGTTTCTGGTAACGGAGGTCGAGGAGCGTCGTGAGTCGATGGGAGGCGGTCAATACGACGTCGCCGCCGTGTCCCCCGTCTCCTCCGTCGGGGCCTCCTCGGGGGACAAACATCTCCCGTCGGAAACTGCAGATGCCGTCTCCACCGCGGCCAGCTTTTACTGTGATCTGTACTTCGTCAACAAACATGATAGGCCTTTACGATCGAACCCACAAACTCGGCAAACCAAGAGATGAGGAGTATACCTGAGCCTGCCCCGATGAGGGAGGGGGCTCTTGTGCAATCTCGACGGAACAATGAGTGCGAATGAAAGGGGAATCAGGATTTGTCAGGGGTAGGATAGACGCTGACTTTCCGTCTGTCGCGCCCACCTTCGAACTTTACCACGCCGGTCACCCGCGCGAACAACGTGTGATCTCTGCCGAGATCGACATTGAACCCGGGGAAAAACTTGGTGCCGCGCTGGCGGACGATGATGCTGCCTGCCTTGACGGTTTCACCACCGTAGGCCTTCACGCCCAAATACTGGGGGTTGCTGTCCCGGCCGTTACGTGACGATCCGCCGCCTTTGTTTGTTGCCATGGAGGTCCTTCCTCTGCCTGCTATGCCGTTGCAATAGCCGTAATCAAGAGTTTTGTGAATCCTTGACGGTGCCCGCGTGTTCTGCGGTAATTCTTGCGGCGTTTCTTCTTGAAGACGGTGATGGACCGAGTGCGCCCGTGTCGCACAATTTCAGCGGTAACCTTCGCACCCTGGACCAGCGGTTGTCCGACGACAAGACCGCCATCGCCATGAACCAGTCGAACCTGGCCGAGTTCGATCAGGGCTCCAACGTCTCCAGGCAAGCTTTCCACTTGAATCGTGGAACCGGCTTCGACCCGATACTGCTTCCCGCCCGTTTCGACAATCGCGTACATGTCCCATCCCCTCCACGGAAGAACGAGTCATCTAACATAAGGGTTTACGGAGTGTCAAGGGAACGGGCGGGATGCATGTCAAATCAGTCAGGTACCCAAGAAAGCCAACCTTGAGTCTTAATCCCCCTCTTTCGAGGGCTAGAACGAAGGCCTTCGATGGAAGTATTCTGGCAACTCGTCTGTAAAGCATCTCGGAGAGCCGTTTCCCAGGCTTTCACCAAGGCACCAAAGTAGGAGAGCCCTTGCCTCAACCAAGTAAGTTTGTGATCCGTACGTACCATCGAATTCCTGTTCGCTGTACCCTCTATTACATGGGCGGGGAATTTCTTGGCAAGGGCACGGCGATGAATCTGTCTCGCAACGGGTTTCGTGTACTCGGGGATCACCAGGTGGTGCCTGGAATGGAACTTGTGGTGCGCCTGTCCCTTCCCGATAAGGATGAGCCGGTTGAAATTCAGCGCGTCGTCGTCCGCTGGGTTCGTGGCCTGCTGTTTGGAGCCAAAGTAGTGGCGATGAGTCCGGAAGGTGAAGACCGGGTCGGAACGTTTCTGAGTTCTCGCCTGCGGGCCTATTGCGCCTCGTCGTAATCTTCCATCTCCGTCGAGCAGGAGGCAGTTCGGGCGCGATGCTTCGCCGTCAGATTGCTTGACGCATTTCCAGCCTCACGTTATAGTTCGCTGGCGCTCATTTGAACCTCTGAGTTGGCGCCACGCTGAGGAGTCGTTCCTGATGCTGGAACAGGTTGAAAAGATCTGGATGGACGGCAAATTTGTTGCGTGGGGGGACGCCAATGTCCATATCCTGACCCACTCGCTGCATTATGGCTTGGCGGCGTTTGAAGGAATTCGTTGCTACAAGGGGAGGTCCGGATCCGCGATCTTCCGGCTTCAAGAACATGTTGATCGTTTGTTTGACTCTGCGCACATCGGCCTGATGGCGATGCCCTATGACAAGAAACAAATCGCAGAGGCTATCGTTGAAACCGTTCGTATCAATCGACTGGAGGCCTGCTACATTCGTCCGCTGGTTTACATCGGCTATGGCACGATGGGTGTCCATCCAGGCGACAATCCGATCCGCGTGGCCATTGCGGCGTGGAAGTGGGGTGCGTATCTGGGAGACGATGCCCTGGCGAACGGGATGCGCGCTTGCGTTTCTTCGTTTACGAGACACCACGTGAACGTTTCCATGACCAGAGGAAAAATATCAGGCTACTATGTGAACTCGATCATGGCTAAGCGGGAGGCAAAGGCGGATGGATACGACGAAGCGATCCTTCTTGATCCCGAAGGATATGTCGCTGAAGGAACGGGGGAGAACGTCTTTATCGTTCGCCGAGGGATCTTAAAAACGACGCCTATGACGTCGATTCTTGAAGGGATCACGAGAAACTCCGTGATCGAGCTTGCCCGGGAACGGAAAATTGCCGTGGCTGAAGAGCGATTCACGCGCGATGAGATGTATATTGCCGATGAAGTATTTGTGACAGGGACTGCCGCCGAATTGACACCGGTTCGAGAAATCGATAATCGACGAATCGGAACTGGCAAGCCCGGACCGATAACGCTCGCTCTCCAGAAAGCCTTCTTTTCAATCGTGCGTGGGGAAGACGCTGCGCATGAGTCGTGGCTCACTCGCGTCTAGCAGGATGCTGAAAAAGCCCGCCAGCTGGGTTCTCGCATCGTTCAGGTCCTCCACGTACCGGACTTAGGCCTACTAAAGGCAAAATACCTATCCGCTCGCATGTGATTGAAGCGAGCGGTTCAAGCGAAGCTTGGTATGCACCTCCTCGGCCTTCACTCGCTGCAGCCTTGCTGGATGGCCATTTTGAGCATCCTGCGCGAGTATTCTCCTGTTGTGTCTCACGTGCGAACTATCCGAAGTTCTGACGTGGCTAAGTAGCTTTCCGCCAGCGACTGTATCTTCCGAATCGTTTGAATCAATGTACTGAGAGTAGATCAGTGGCCGGCCGGCGCTGCGTCGCCTGATGGGTGCGACTCTGTTGAAGGTTGGGCTGGTACTGCAGGGGTTGCTGCCGGTTCGCTCTTCTGCTTGAGGTCAATAACAGTTGAAGCAAAATTGCGTTGCTTGGCCAGAATTGCGAGGCTGAACGAGGTCAGCATGAAAATCGCCGCCACGACGACTGTCAGTTTGCTCAAGAAGTTCGCCGGGCCGCGGCTTCCGAACACGGTTTGGCTGGAGCCCCCGAACGATGCCCCGATTTCCGCTCCTTTCCCAGATTGAAGGAGAATCGCCCCAATCATCAGGAAGCAAACAAACACATGAAGGATAACGACCAAGGTATAGAGCATCAGCAGTTACACTCCGATCGAGGCAGCAACTGAAGCAATTCTAGCAAAGGAGTCGATCTGGAGCTGTTGCATGAGCACGGTGTCAGTCGTCCCGCTTTCTCGTTGGGCGAGCGATTCCCCGACACACAAGATGGGCTTAAGCCCATGTTTGAGGGCGGCTCGGACTTTCTTGTGGATTCCGTCATTCCGTTCACCAAAGAGGGTGCGCCGTTCCGAATGGCCGAGGATGACGTAACGGCAGCCAAGATCTTTGAGCATCGGTGCTGAGACTTCTCCCGTATAGGCTCCGTGATCTTCCCAGAAAAGATTTTGTGCGCCGAGTTGAATGGGCGAGGAGGGACCGAGCGCGGCACGGACCGATTCGAGTGCAGTGAATGGAGGAGCGACGACATATTCAACCGAAGACGACACAGGCAGTCGTTGAGCGACTGCGCGAACGAAGGCCGCTGCCTCCGACGCGGTCTTGTTCATTTTCCAGTTGCCGACAATGAGCGCTGTACGCACGACGTTTTCTGCCCGATCTACATTGGAGGTAAGGAGAGACGGCTAGTCTGCGCGATCGGGCAACGCCACCAGACCGGGGAGCTGCTTGCCTTCGAGTAATTCCAAGGCGGCTCCACCGCCGGTCGAGATGAAGGACATGTTCTCCGATTCGCCGGCTCGATGCACGGCCAGAGCCGTTTCGCCGCCGCCAATGATCGTGAGCGCGTAGGCATCGGCAATCGCGTGAGCCATCGCGAGCGTGCCTCTGGCGTAGGCGTCGATTTCAAAGACACCCATCGGTCCGTTCCACAGAATCGTCTTCGCGTTCTGGACTGCTTCGTTGAAGAGTTTGACGGAGGCCGGGCCGATGTCGAGGGCGTACCATCCCTTGGGAATTTCTTGTACCGGAATAATCTTGGTTTCGGCACCAAGCTCACGACTGGCTGCCACGACACAATCAACGGGTAGATAGAACTTGACCCCCCGCGAGAGCGCGTGGTCTTCAATCCCTCGGGCAAAATCGAGCATATCATTTTCAACGAGGGAGTTGCCGATTTCCATTCCCTTCGCTTTCAAGAAAGTGAAAGCCATACCGCCGCCGATGATGACTTTGTCGACGCGCTTCCCGAGGTTTTCGATCACACCGATCTTGCCGGACACCTTCGCCCCGCCGAGAACCGCCACAAAAGGCCGTACGGGATTGGCGACGGCGCCTTCGAGGTACTCAATCTCCTTCTTCAGCAACGAACCGGCGGCCGAATCTTTGATGAACTTCGTAATACCGACGGTCGAGGCGTGGGCCCGATGCGCGGCACCAAAGGCATCGTTGATAAAAACATCACCGAGCGAGGCAAGGGCTTTGGCAAAGGTATCGTCGTTTTTCTCCTCGCCGGCATGGAAGCGGAGGTTTTCCAACAGGAGCACGTCTCCGCCGTTCATCTTCGCGACGAGCTTCTCAACAGCCGGACCGATGCAATCCGGTGCGAAGATCACTTCTTTCCCCAAAAGGCGCCCAAGCCGCTTTGCAATCGGTGCGAGGCTAAACTTGGGGTCAAAGCCTCCCTTTGGTCGACCCAGGTGGGAGCAGAGAATGACTTTCGCGCCGTCGTCCACCACACGATTGATGGTCGGCAATGTGGAACGGATGCGGGTATCGTCGGTAATTTGAAGCGATTCGTCGAGCGGAACGTTGAAGTCGGCGCGGATGATCACCCGTTTGCCACGGAGTTGCACATCATCGATTGTCTTCTTGTGCAAGTTCATGGATGCTCCTTCAAACAGTGCCGCGTGATGTGACGATTAGTAAAAGGTGGAGCCGATATGATCGCTGTTGCGTCTGCGGCTCAGTGGCCAACGGACTTTCCAGCCAGCACCTTGATCAAGTCGCGGACGCGGCATGAATAGCCCCACTCATTGTCGTACCAGGCCGTGACTTTGACCATGCGCTTGTCGATGACGTTGGTCAACGGGGCATCGACGGTAGCTGAGTGATCGTTCCCATTCTGGTCGATCGAGACGATGGGATCTTCGGAGTATTGGAGAATACCTTTGAGCGGGCCGTCGGCAGCCTTCTTGAACGCTGCGTTCACCGCCGCAATATCGCAATCTCTTTCGGTTTCCACGGTGAGATCGACCAGAGACACATTGGGCGTCGGGACGCGGATGGCGAGCCCATCCAATTTGCCCTTGAGTTTGGGGATCACGAGGTGCAGGGCCTTCGCTGCGCCGGTGCTCGTGGGAATCATCGACATTCCGGCTGCGCGCGCACGCCGGAGGTCCTTGTGGGGAAGATCCAACAACTGCTGATCGTTCGTGTAGGAATGGATAGTCGTCATAGTCCCGTGTTTGATGCCGAATGTTTCCAAGAGGACTTTGGCGACCGGAGCCAGGCAGTTCGTCGTGCAAGACGCGTTGGAGATAATATAGCAGCTGGTCTTCCTTGGCTTCGACATTCGCCTTGAGGGTGCCGTGCACGGAGTCGTACTTGAGCAGGTAGGCGAGGGTTTTAGCATCCGTCAAGTCGTTGATGGCGACAATCTCGAGCTCTGGATCACCCATGGAGGCACGCAGCACATTGCGCCCGATACGCCCAAATCCGTTGATACCGATCCGAATGGCCATAGCTATAGTCCTCTACATAGAAATAAGCCTGTTGCATACAACCGGCAGTATGGAACGCGATAGTATCGACGCCCTCAACCCTTGTCAAGTTATACGAATGAGGGAGAACCTGCACAATCTACCTGCAAACACAGGCGATTCCATGTGGTCGTCGGGGGCTGGAGCGGAGTGTGGATGCGAGGCAGGCCCTGCCTTGCTTCTCTCCTCGGCTCTTGGCTAGAGTCCGGCATCGGTCGGTCATTGTCGTGAGCTTCACATGAACGAAACCTTATCAGACAAAGCGGCACAGGCACTGGAGTGGCCTCGCTTGCTTGAATTGCTGGCGCAGCACGCGCAGTCAACGATGGGCATGGCGCGCTGCCGCTCCCTGCCGCTGTCAAGCGAGCTGATTGCCGCGCGCATACGTCAGCAAGAAACGACTGAGATGGTGAGACTGCTGGGCGGGAGTGAGCCGATGCCGGCACTGGCTTTCCCCGACATCCGTGACGTGCTGACCCGTGCGAGCAAGGGAGGGGTGCTTGAGACGCACGAGTTAAGAGACTGTGCGATCGTCTTGGCGATGATGGAGGAAGTTGAGCGATACATGATGGGCCACCAGATTGAGGCCCACGCACTGGCACAAGTCCTAGAGCCGCTCCACCTCATCAAGGGTTTGCGGGCGACCAAGCTGGCCATCAAGGCTGCGATTCAACCCGATGGTTCAATCAAGGAATCGGCCACGCCCGAGCTGCGGCGCCTCACGCACCATGCGCAAGATCTGAAGCAGGAGATGCGGCTGCGTCTCGACCAGATTCTGCATTCACGTCGATATGAAGAGATTCTGCAGGAGTCCTATTTCGCGCAGCGTGAAGGGCGCTATGTCGTGCCGGTGAAGGCTGATATGCGGGGCAGGATTCCGGGTATTGTTCACGATGTCTCGGCCAGCGGGGCGACCGTGTTTTTCGAGCCGCGTGAATTGGTCGAGCTGAACAATTCCATCAAAGTGGCGGATCTGGAGATCGAACGGGAAGTCCGGCGCATCTTGCGCGAACTCACTGCCCTGGTGGCATCCAGGTCCGAAGACATCGGCAATGGGGTTGAAGCGTTAGCCGAATGCGACGTCATCAGGGCGAAGGCCGAGTTGAGTCATCGCCTGAAGTCCAGCCCCGTCGCCTTGAATGATCATGGGCGAGTCGTGCTGAAACAGGCTCGTCATCCGCTCCTCATGATCGCCAAAGACCAGGTCGTGCCGAACGACATCGTTTTGGATGAGACGACTCGCGTACTCATGATCTCGGGATCTAATACCGGAGGGAAGACGGTCACGCTCAAAATTGTCGGACTCTATGCGCTCATGATGCGAGCCGGGCTCCATCTCCCCTGTGCGCCGGAGTCCGAGATGGCGCTCTTTACCCATCTCTACGCCGATATCGGAGACGCGCAGGATTTGAGCCGAGATCTCTCCAGCTTTTCTGCCCACATGACACAAATGGTCCAGCTCCTTTCTGAAACGGCTGATCGGGGTGATTCCGGCGAACCGCTGACTCCTCGATCACTTGTGCTCCTCGATGAGCCGGTGACCTCGACCGATCCGCAAGAAGGCGCGGCGTTGGCTGAGGCGCTCTTGTGCCGCTTAGCTTCGCTCAACATGAAAGTGGTGGCGACGACACACTATGGTCCGCTCAAGGAACTGGCGCAGACCACATCCGGCTTTGCCAATGCCAGCGTCGAATTCGATGTGGAGCGGTTAGCGCCGACCTATCGATTGTTCTTGGGGATTCCCGGCGGCTCTTCTGCCTTGGAGATTGCCGGCCGGCTTGGCATGGATGCAGCTATATTAGGTGATGCGCGGAAGCGCCTGCGCCATGAGGATCGACGGCTGGAAGACTTGATGGCTGATTTGCAACATAAGCAACACCAGTTAGCCGAGGATACTGAGCGGGCGCGACAGGCCAGAGAAGAAGCCGAGCGGGCAGCCGGTGAAGCGAAAGCGTTGCAGTTACGATTGGAGGATGCTGAGCAGGAGGCTCGCAAGGGACTGAAGAAGAAACTCGGCGAGCAGTTTCAACGTGCACGGGCCGAAGTGCAGGCAACCGTGGATTCCTTCAAGCGTGAGCAGAAACTGATCAAGGCCAAGGAGACCAAACAACGCCTCAGTGAGATGGAGGCACAGAAGCGTCAGGAATTGACGCCGACCGGCGAACCGATTCCGGTCGAGCAGCTTGGCGTTGGCGATGCCGTGGAAATCGTCGGGTTAGGCATGACCGGGAATTTGTTAGAGGCGCCTCAGGGGAAAAAACGTGTTCGCGTCAAGGTGGGCGAAGGCGAACTCATCGCCACGGTCTCGAATCTCGTCGGTCTTGCACGCGGGCTGGTTGCGTCAACGGCAGCAACGTCCTCGTCATCCTCGTCGAGTCCTAAAAGATTTGCGACTAGTAGTGGGCTGAGGCTCGACGAACAGACAGTTGTTGACGTGCGGGGCCAGGCAGCAGACGAAGCGCTCGATCAGGTCGTCGCAGCGCTGGATCGGGCTGCGCTCGATGGCGCGCCGTTCTTGCGGATTATCCACGGCCATGGTACCGGGAAACTCAAGACCACGCTGCGAGAGTATTTAAAGGATTCGCCCTATGTGGAGAACTTTCGTCCCGGCGATCGAGCCGAGGGAGGGGATGGGGTGACGGTGGCGAAGCTAAGATAACGACGCCCCGTAGTTCTTTAACAGGATTTTGTGCCTTCGTCAGGAACAAACAGTGATCTTGCTATTGCACGGTCTGAACAAAAAGGATTTGGCTGAAGTCCAAGAATGCGAGAGGCGTCGAAGAGAACTATCAGCACGATCAGTTCCTGCATCTGCTATTAGAGCTTTCCTTGATTTTCTGCTTCCCATTTTTGTTGGAATAGCCTCTCTTCTAATTTTGAGGGGTTTTGTTTGATGGCGGTTGATCTACCCAAATTGTGGCCAAACTGTGGCAGAACTATCGTCAACAATCGGGTTTGAATGGTTTCTCCCCTACCGCTGACTCTACCGTAAGTGATTGAGAACGAAACGATGGAACACGATCGAGACCCATAGTCTCTGAACCGCTAGGGGATTCAGATTCCACGTCCTCACTCTTTGAGCCTGCTACCATGCTGCGACCAGGTCAGAACAAACGAGTCCTGTCAACTCCGATGTCAGGAGCATCCTGGTTTGTGGTTTCCTGTGGGGTTAGTTAGATTGTCTGAGGTAGGACTTGCTGAACTTCGCAAACCGCTGTCCGGAATCTAGGCCGCCCGAGCAACCCCGTGAATTTCAGAGCGGAAGAGAGGAGTCAACGACGGTTGGATCGCCTGCCATCCACCATTTTTCGACCACTTTGAACCTCTAAAATCCTGCGCTCTCAATACGCTTGACTCACCCCTGTCAACAACTGTTGTGCTCCAGCAAAAATTCCAAATATCCCTACTGCTCCCTCTGACTAGACTTAGTGGACATGTCAAAGTTAAGCGCTCTTGCGATGAGAAGCTGGCCCCATGTCAGCGGAAAGGTTGTGAGCGGTATTGATCAAGGAGACGTGTGAAAAAGCTTGTGGAAAATTGCCGAGCAGACGTTTTGTGTGCGGATCATACTCCTCGGACAACAACCCCACGTCATTACAGAGGGCCAAGAGACGTTCGAATAACTGCCGCGCTTCCTGATGACGGCCAAGGAGCCAGTAATTATCTGCCAGCCAGAAGGTGCAGGCGAGAAAGGCGCCTTCCCCCGGAGGAAGACCATCCTCAGAACGTGATGTTTCTGTTTGATACCGACGGACAAGTCCGCCCTCACACAGCTCGCGTTCAATTGCCTCCACGGTCGTCCGAACGCGTCCGTCTTCGGGTGGGAGGAAGCCCACTAGCGCAATCATGAGAAGACTCGCGTCGAGCTCCTTTGAGCCATAGTACTGAGTGAAGGTTCGATGGTCCGGATCATACCCTTTCTCGCAGACCTCCCCATGAATCTCCTCCCGCAGTCGCTTCCAGCGATCCACGTCCCCTGACAGGCCGAAGCTCTCCATGCCTTTGACCGCACGGTCCGCTGCCACCCACGCCATTACTTTGGAATGAGTAAAATGCTGCCGGGAGCCTCGCATTTCCCAGATATCTATCACTTCCCCATATACGTCAAGCTGAAACTGGCGCACAGCGGCGTTGCCGATCTGAACCGGCGAGGATGCTTCATAGCCGGGAAGCCATGGGAGCTGAGTTTCTGTCAGGCGCCGTTCGCCTCCTGGCCCATACATGGTCTGAAGCTTTGCCGGGTCACCCGCTACCGCTCGAAGCAGCCAATCCCGCCAGCTGCACGCCTCTTCCTTGTACCCTGCGG
Source organism: Nitrospirota bacterium (assembly GCA_016195505.1). Lineage (GTDB taxonomy): Bacteria > Nitrospirota > Nitrospiria > Nitrospirales > Nitrospiraceae > Nitrospira_D. The sequence goes on from JACPZN010000319.1 coordinate 20,392, forward strand.
CCATGAGCGAATAGAGGGTGAAGGTGGCATCACGTAGCCAGCAAAAGCGATAGTCCCAGTTACGCACCCCGCCAATCGCTTCAGGGAGCGAGGTAGTCGGCGCTGCCACAATCCCACCAGTCGGCCCGTACGTCAGTGCCTTGAGCGTGATGAGCGAACGCAGCACCTGTTCACGCCACTCGCCCTCATAGGTGCAGTGGCTCGACCAACCTAGCCACCACGCCTCAGTCCCTTGCAGCATTCCCTCCGGATCAAGTCGCTCAGGAAACGGCTCATGGGAAGGATGCCAGGTCAGGACAAAGGGAACGCGTTGTCCTTTCGAGACTGAAAAGTCAGCCACGGTGGACAGTTGCTCGCCCCGCGTGACGACTGGGGTATGGAGATAGAGCGCATCAGGACCGCCGACCGCAGAGAGGACGCCTTCGCGCGTGCGGACCCACGGAATCACGGACCCGTAGTCTAAGCGGATCACGAGCTCCATCCGCATCCGCACTTGGCCGGAAAGCCCGTCGACAATCCGTACCACGACAGGGTGCCCTTTCCGGGGTGGCATAAAATCCACGAGCAGCACCACGCCGTCATCGGTCTCAAATTTCGTCTCTAAGATTAACGTGGACTGGCGATAGTGTCGACGTGTACGTCGCACCTCCGCGTCGGGACTCACCTGCCAATAGCCATGCCGCCGATCGCCGAGAAGCGAGGCAAAGCAAGCACCGGAGTCGAAGCGCGGCAGGCAAAGCCAGTCGATTGAGCCGTTCCGCCCAACTAGGGCAGCAGTTTGGGTATCGCCGATGAGGGCATAGTCTTCAATCCGCATGAAGACACCATAGGAAAGGCATGGTTGTAGATTGGCACATGCGCCACATCAAGATCTACTTGAGTGGGATTATTCAGGAGTTTCCAAATCGCCTCTTCGACCGGGGCAGTACAACAAGTCCGCTCCAGTCTGCATTTTCATCCGTTTCAAGGTTGCCAAAACGAGAAGATCATGGACGGCATGATTATACGTTTGCCGTGATATCGCCTTTCTTGGTCCGCCGTCTGGGAATGACGAGTGTTGGGTTCCGCTCAGACCACGAAAGCTTGATGACAGCAACTCATTATCTCGAACTGTGGCTAAACTGTGGCAGAACTATCGTGTCGGATCCTGTTTGACCGGTTCTTCCCCTACCGCTGACTCTTCTGCAATTGATTAATTAAGAACAAAACGATGAGGTACTATTGGGACCTATTGTCCCTGGGGCTGTAGGGGTTTCAAATCTCCCTCCCTCTCCTATTTTGTGATAAGGAGGGCAAAGGTTCAGTTTCCTACTGGAGGTGGTGTTTCGCCATGCGGTAGCGGAGGGTATTGCGGGTTAGTTTGAGGAGGCGGCTGGCTTCGGAGACATTGCCGGACGCCTTCCGGAGCGCCTCCTCCAGCATCTTTTTTTCCATTTCCTGAAATGACAGTCCGAAGGCCAGCAGTGAAAGCTTGGGTTCCGGGCTCGAGTGGTTTGTGGGGGAAATGGTTCGAACTGAGGCCGGTAGGTGGTGAGGCTGGATGATCTCTTCCTTGCACGTGATAGTCAGCCATTCCACGACATTGTGCAGCTCGCGCACATTGCCCGGCCAGTTGTGGCGTTTAAGAATGGTTACGGCTGCTGGCGCGATTGTTTTGATGCGGCACCCGCATTCCTGTCTCGCTCGTTCCAGAAAGACTCGGAGAATCGGTTCGATGTCGTCCGGCCGTTCACGCAGGGGCGGGATGCGTAGTTGGTACACATTGAGCCGATAATAGAGATCGAGGCGGAAGCGACCAGCTTTGATATGGGCGAGGAGATCTTCGTTGGTGGCAGCGATGACGCGAATGTTCACTGTGTAGCTGCGTGTATCGCCCAGTGGATCGACGGTATAATCTTCCAATACACGCAACAGCTTGGCTTGAGCTGCCGAACTCATCTCCCCGATTTCGTCGAGAAAGAGGGTCCCGCCTTCCGCCAGTTGGAATCGGCCTGGTTTCGCCTGTTTGGCGTCCGTAAAGGCCCCTTGTTGGTAGCCGAATAATTCCGCTTCTAGTAGATTTTCAGGAATGCCGGCGCAATTC